>CAITOG010000355.1 GCA_903893955.1 uncultured Actinomycetes bacterium | reverse complement strand
CGTGGTGGATCCGCCAGGCGCTCCAGCGGGCTGTGCAGCAACACGGCCGCACCATCCGCATCCCGCTTGAGGTTGGTGAGCAGCTCCAGCGCGTCGAGGCAGCAACCGCCGAGCTCGTTGGACTCCTCGGCCGTCGGCCGACAGAGGAAGAGCTCACTGAGGCAACTGGCATGACCACCGCAGAGCGCAAGAACCTCCAAGGCATCGCAGGCGTCACCGCCAGCCTCGATCAGCCCGCGACCTCGGACTCCTCCACTGTGCTCGGCGACCTCGTCGCCCCCGATGGGCACGATTGGGTCGCCGACGTCGAGCAGCAGATGGTCGACGACCGCCTGCGGCTTGCCGTAGAGAACCTCACCGATATCCAGCGTGACGTGCTCACTCGCCGCTTCGGGCTCGACGGCGCCACCCCGGCGTCCCTCCAGGCGACCGCCGACGCGCTGGGCATCGGCGTCCGACGGGTTCGTCGGGCCGAGGCTGAGGGTCTCGCGGCGCTGCAGTCCGACGACGCCATCTTGGCCCTCAAGGCCGAGGTCTAGTCCTCGTCGAGCCACTCCTGAGCGACTCGAGCGGCCCCGAGGGCAGCGAGGTCGCTTGGGAGTGGTGCGATGAAGGATTGCCGCTCGTTCGTCGCTGGATGGACGAAAGAGAGCCTTCCCGCGTGGAGGGCCAATCGATCCCGGTCCAGCGAGGTGACGTTGCGCTGCCCATAGCGAGGGTCGTTGGCGACCGGATGGCCGATGGCACTCATGTGCACCCTGATCTGGTGGGTGCGACCGGTCTCGAGCTCGAGCCCCGCAACAGTCCGGTCGGGTGCGACGAGTCGCTCGAGCACCTGATAGTGGGTCCGAGCAGGGCGTCCATCAGGACGGACGGCCATCTTTGTCGGCGTGCTCGCTGATCGAGCGATAGGGGCGTCGACGATGCCTCGGTCCTCAGCCACATGGCCTTCGAGGAAGCCGATGTAGCGACGCTGTGCCGTGTGGTTGGTCATCTGCTCGGTGAGGGCAAGGTACGCCTGAGGGCTTCGTGCGATGACCAGCACGCCGGATGTTCCCTTGTCGAGCCTGTGGACGATCCCCGGGCGTGCAGGTTCCCCGAGACCGAGTCCCGGGAGCTCCGCCACCTCTGGCCAGCGCGCGATGACGCCGGAGATCAACGTTCCGGTGGTGTTCCCGGCCCCAGGGTGGACCACCTGGTCGAACGACTTGTTGACGACGATGAGGTCCTCGTCGACGAAGAGCACGTCGACCTCGACCTCTGGCTCGGGGACGACCGACAGATCGGGAGGTGCAGGCAGGACCGCCTCGAGGCGCTGCTGCGCGACCAGCGGCACTGATGCCTTGGTCACGACCTTGCCGTCGACGCTCACGGCCCCCGAGGCCAAGAGCGCCGATGCCTCCGACCGAGAGAGGCCGGTCAGCATGGAGATCGCCCGATCGATCCGCATCTGGTCCATCAGGCCCGGGACCTCGACATCGAGCTCGTCTTCAGACGTTCCTGCGCCGTCGTGTTCATCGTGCATGGTCGGCCTCCTTGGGTCCAGCTGAGCTGCGTCGTTCCGTGAGGAGGCTGATGATCACGACCAGCACGCCGATGTCGATCGCCGCGTCGGCCAGGTTGAAGGTCGGCCAGTGCGACAGGGTGATGAAGTCGATGACCTGCCCATGGTGGCCACGGACGAGCCTGTCAGCGAGGTTGCCGAGCGCACCACCGAGCATCATCCCGAGCCCCACCTGCAGGCCAGGTCGGCGAACGCGAACGGCGATCACAGCGATGACGATCGCCAGCAGCATGTCGAAGACCGCCAGGAGTGCGGCGGAACCCTGGAACAACGAGAAGGCGGAACCAGAGTTGTAGGTCAGTCCGAAGCCGATGGGTCCAACGACGTGGATCGGTCCGTCGAGCCTTGACTCCGCAAGTGACTTCGTGACCTGGTCGACGAGGAGCACTCCTGCGGCGATGACGAAGGGCAGCCACGTATGGGGCCGCAGCCGGCTCGAGGGAGCCGGTTCCATGCTCAAAGGCGAGAGATGCTGGGAGTGGCGCACGCCACATCAAGGCGTGCTGCTGGCATGAACTCGAGGCGAAGCTTCGGGATCGGCTTGTGGCAGCGCTCACAGAGCCCGTAGCGCTTGGCCTTGATGCGGCCCATCGCCTCATCAAGCTCCTCGATCTCCGCCTTGAGCGTTCCCGCCATGGCGAGGACCCGCTCACGCTCGGCCTGCGTTCCCGCCCCTTCGCCCGACTCATCATCGAACTGGACCTCTCGAGGTCCGGTCTCAGAGATGATGTCGATGGCTTCGGCCTCGAGGTCCGCCTCCTGAGCCGCCTTCTCGGCACGCTCGGTCTTGATGATGTCGATGATCTTGGCGATGAACTTGTCGTCCTTCGCATAGGGGCTGACCTTGGGAGCGGTCGGCGCTGCAGCCTTGGCCGGGGCTACCTTCTTCGCAGGTGCGGCCTTGGTGGCCGGGGCTACCTTCTTCGCAGGTGCGGCCTTGGTGGCAGGTGCTGCCTTCTTGCCTGGAGCCTTGGTTGGCGCGGCCTTGGTGGCAGGTGCTGCCTTCTTGCCTGGAGCCTTGGTTGGCGCGGCCTTCTTGGCTGGCGCAGCCTTCTTCGTCGGAGCGGCCTTGGTGGCAGGTATTGCCTTCTTGGCTGGAGCCTTGGTTGGCTCGGCCTTCTTGGCAGGTGTTGCCTTCTTGGCAGGTGTTGCCTTCTTGGCAGGTGTTGCCTTCTTGGCTGGCGGAGCCTTCTTCGTCGGAGCGGCCTTCTTGGCTGGCGCGGCCTTCTTGGCTGGCGCAGCCTTCTTCGTCGGAGCGGCCTTCTTGGCAGCGGGCGGGGTCATGAGCTCCTCCTGAGCTGTCTTCACGCGCAGTACGGACTGCGCAAGCGGCGAACCATACCAGCCGATGCTCGCTGCCGTGACAGCGAGAGCCAGTGATTCAGCTTCCCTCGGTCTGATTGAGATCGAGCACCTCGGCCTCTGAGCTGCCTGTCGCCCCCGGTGACGCCGGCGAGCTCGCCGCTCCACCTTGCCGCAGGGCCAAGATGGCTGCCCCAGGCTGGACGTTGTCCTCGATCCACTGGATCATCTCTGAGAGCGACGAGCGGAGCCTTGTTCTCTCGGTCTCGAGCTGACGCGCCATCGACTCGACATCGCCGGTCAACTTTGACTTGAGACCCTCGAGGCGAGCGACGTCCTCCTTGAACCGAGCCTCTGCATCCGCCTTGAGCTTTGCGGCCTGGGCATTGGCATCCGCGATGACCCGGCTCGCCTCCTCCTCTGACTCTCGCTTTGTCTGGTCGACAAAGCGCTGCGCCATCTCGAGGGTGCGCTGGAGTGATTCGGTCGACGCGACAGCGGCAGCAGCAGCGACGGGGGCCTCGGGCTCCGGCTTCGCCTCCTCTTGCGACTTGCCAGCCTCGAGCTGCGCGATGCGATCGGCCGCCTGTCGGAGTCGATCAGTGGCCTGGCGAAGCTGCTCCTGGAGGGCATCCGCCTCGACCGCCACCTTCTCGAGGTAGTCATCGACCTCGTCGATGTCGTAGCCCCTCAGGCCGAGTCGAAACTCGACGGTGCGGAGGCTCTCGATGGCGGACTTCGGAAGCGCGTCGTTATCCATGGGTGCCGACTCTACCAACACGCCCAGTGGGCTGTGTGATGGTCGTGTCAGCGGAAGAGCGGCATCAAGACGAATTGGATCACCACGAAGACGACGAGGATCGAGAGGTCGAGATAGGCGCCGCCGATGCGGACGGGCTTGATCACGGAACGGATCGGCTTGAGCACCGGCTCGGTGATCAGGTACAAGAAGCGGTTGAGGGTCTGGACGAACTCACCGCCCGTTCCCTGGAACCAGCTGAGGAGCGCTCGTGCGATGAGCAGGAGCAGATAGAGCTCGAGGAGCCACCCGATGAGGCTGAGCACGCTCAGTCGTCGTTGAAGCCGCGAGCTTGGAGACGAGCCCGCTCCTCGGCCGAGACGGTCACGTTCGTCGGCGTGAGCAAGAAGACCTGATCAGCGACGCGCTCCATCTCGCAGCCGAGCGCGTAGGCGATACCGCTGCAGAAGTCGATCATCCGGCGCTGCAGATCACGGTCTGCGCTCTGGAGGTTCACGATCACTGGGTTCGACTGGCGAATGTGGTCACCAACATCCTTGGCGTCGCTGAATCGGGTCGGGGCCACCACGAAGGGGCGCGCTTGGGGTGACATCGGGCTCACCACAGGACGAGGCGGGACCGGCGCTGGACCTCGGCTCCCTGCCGGACTTCCATCCTGGGTCACCGGGCGGATGCGGCTCACCGTGCCGTAGGGCTGCTCCCGAGAGTCGCGCTGGTCTCGCTGATCGCGCTGATCGCGCTGGTCACGGTCGTAGCGGTCCCGTGGCTCGCTACGTCCACCGCGGTCGTAGCGGTCATCGTCGTACTGGTCTCGAGGCTCAGGTCGACTCGATCGCGCTGGGCGCGGTGCAGGCCTGCTCCGCTCGGAGAGGTCGTCGTAGTCGTCATACTCGTCGTCGACCAAGCCGAGGTAGGCCATGATCTTGCGCATCTGTCCGGGCATATCTGCGTCTCGTCTCCGCTCGGCCACAGATCTCTCGTCCCTCGAGAGATCGCTCAAATTGACACTCTAGGTCAACGTCGATCAGACGGTCAGAACTTCGCTGGTCGGTCCCCGAAGAGCGCCCGTCCGACGCGCACCATTGTCGAGCCCTCCTCAACCGCGATCTCGAGGTCATCGGTCATCCCCATCGAGCACTCTCGGAGGCCCAGATCGTCGGCAAGCGACCGCACCGTTCGAAACGCTCGACGCGCCGCATCGGTCTCGATCGGCGCCACCGTCATCAGACCACGGACGTCGAGGCCGGAGGTCTGCGCACTCGTCACCAGAGCGGCGACGTCCTCGGGCGGCACGCCACCGCGGCCGTCTTGCCCGGTGAAGTCGACCTGCACCATGACTGAGCATCCTGGTTTGCGCGCCAAGATGGCATGCACCTCCTTCGCTCGGCTGAGGCCCTGCAGGCAGGTGGTCACCGGCAAGAGCCGATTGAGCTTGTTGGTCTGGATCGGACCGAGGAAGTGCCACTCGATGGCGAGATCACCGAGGTCGCCAGCCTTGGCCACCAGCTCGCTGGCGTAGTTCTCCCCCAGCTCGGTGAGTCCTGCCTCGGCAGCCATCCTCGCCACACTCGCTGGCAGCGTCTTGGTCACCGCCAGCAAGGTGATCTCCGAAGGGTCTCCCCCGGCAGCAGCGATGCGATCTCGTATCGAGGCTGCGGCAGCAGCGATCGAGTCGACAGTAGGTGTGTTCAGCGCAGGAACGACGGAACGTCGAAATCGTCGTCGCCAGCACCGGCAGTTGGCTGCTCAGCCACGTCAGCGAAGATGTCGAGCGAGTCGCCATCGTCGAGGCCAAGGCCGAGCGATCCTGAGTTGGCGCTGCGGTCCTCCCAGCGCTCGAAGCCGGCGGCGATGACCGTGACCCGCACCTCGTCGCCCATGGTGTCGTCGATGACGGTACCGAAGATGATGTTGGCATCAGGGTGGGCCACAGAGTGGATGATTTCGGCTGCCTCGTTCACCTCGAAGATGCCGAGGTCGGAACCACCGGCGATGTTCAGCAAGATGCCTCGTGCGCCCTCGATCGACGCCTCGAGCAACGGGCTGGTGATCGCTGCCCTGGCGGCGTTGACGGCACGGCCCTCGCCTCGAGAGGTCCCGATGCCCATGATCGCTGTGCCGGCATTTGTCATGACCATCTTCACGTCGGCGAAGTCGGTGTTGATCAGGCCCGGCACCGTGATGAGGTCCGTGATTCCCTGGACGCCCTGGAGCAGCACCTCGTCCGCCATCTTGAAGGCGTCGGTGAGGTGGGTGCTGTCGTTCGAGACGGTGAGGAGGCGGTCGTTAGGGATGACGATCAGCGTGTCGACCTTCTCCTTGAGGATCTGGATCCCCTTCTCCGCCTGCGTCGAGCGTCGGCGACCCTCGAAGGCGAAGGGCCTAGTCACCACACCAATGGTCAGCGCGCCCAGCCCCTTGGCGATCTCAGCCACCACAGGTGCGGCGCCGGTGCCGGTGCCACCGCCCTTGCCTGCGGTGATGAAGACCATGTCGGCACCCTTGAGCGCCTCTTCGATCTCTGCGCGATGCTCCTCCGCCGCCATGCGGCCGACCTCTGGGTCAGAGCCGGCTCCAAGGCCGCGAGTGAGCTCACGGCCAAGGTCGAGCTTGAGGTCGGCATCGCTCATCAGCAGCGCCTGCGCATCGGTGTTGGCCGCGATGAACTCGACGTTGCGCAGTCCAGCTTCGATCATCCGGTTGACGGCGTTGACGCCACCGCCACCAACTCCGACGACCTTGATGACCGCCAGATAGTTGCTCTGTGGGGAAATGGTCATGGCGACTGCCGTCCTCTCTGGAGTACTTGCACTGAAATCCTGCCCGACCAGCCCTCTCAGGTGGCGGATACGTCCCTGATGGTACCAAGGACCCTCGACCTTGTGGGGAGGTCGAGGCTCAAGGATGTCACGGCCCCGTGATGGTCGAGGCCTGCGGAACCGAAACATCCACCACGTCGCCAGCGTGCAGCGTGGTCCCGGCGATGATCGCTGCAACGTCCTTGTACTTGGCCATGAGATGGGTCGGCGCTCCGAGAGAGAATGTCACCGGTGCGTCCATCTGGAGCGTTACCGTGCCGTCTGGATTGCCGATCACCGCTCTGACCTGGCCGGAGAACGCTGGCGGCAAGGTGGCCGCTACCTTGACCGCCGGTGCGGCGCGAGCGGGGAGCCACGTTCCTGGGATACCAGGCACGACGCCTGGGACCACCAAGTGGACCGTGGGGGCACCGCTGGGCAAGGTGCGCGGTCGGGCGAGGACCCGGCCAGTCGGGTCGATCAGCGCATGCCTGTTCGGAGCATGCATCACTGCGACCGGCGTGCGCTGGGTGACAGCGATCACGACCGTCGAGGGCCAGTGCAGCTCGACAGAGGCAGTCTTGACCCACGGCAGCGCCTCGATCCCTGTCGCCGCCGAAGCGGTGTCGATCGAGATGAGCGGGGTTTGCGTGGTGATGCCGCTCGCGGCCACGATCAGCCCAGCGGGTTCGTGGGCGCTGCCTTCGACACGAAGCGTCTTGGCTTGGAAGAAGCTGGTGTGGAGCAGGAGCCAGGCGCCCACCGCGAGAACGAAGATGGCGGCCAGCGAGCCGAGCCCGATCCACCATCGCCGTCGCCTCGAACGAGCCACCTGTGCTCGCCGTGCCGAGACCCTCGGATCGACCTCGGGGGCTTTGGCATGCGCACCAGTCGCGGCGCCCTTGGTGGAGCGATCTGCGCCCGCCCGTCGACGAGCCATCAGCCTGCCTCGGCGCCGAAGCCGACCATGCGCACCTCGGTGTGGAGCTGGACCCCGCTCGAGGCGTGGACTCGCCGGATCACCTCGTCGATGAGTGCGGCAACGTCATCTGCGCTGCCATCTGGATCGGCCTGGATGAAGTTCGCGTGCTTGCGCGACACCTCAGCAGTCCCGATGCGCAGTCCCCGAAGCCCCGCGGCATCGATCAGCCGTCCGGCAGAGTCGCCCGGAGGGTTCGTGAAGACGCTGCCGCAATTGGCGCCACCTGGCTGATGCTCTCGTCGCCATCGCACGATCTCTTTGATCGTCGCCCGGCCGGTCTCTGGATCGCCAGGTGCCAGCTTGAGCTCACATGACACGACGACCTGGCGTTCGGTAATGGCAGAGCTTCGATAGCCGAAGCCGAGCTGTGTCTTCTTGATCCTGCGCAGCACGCCGGCGTCGAGGTCCACCACGTCCACGCTGGCGACGCTTGCCGCCATGTCGGAGCCGTGCCCGCCTGCGTTCATCCTCACTCCCCCGCCGATTGACCCCGGCACGCCCACCGCCCACTCGAAGCCGGTCAGCCCAGCGTCGACGCTACGTCGTGCAACGACGGGGAGATCTGCCCCGGCCCCGGCGGTCACGCGTCTGGTAGCGAGATCGATCTCAATGCCGGTGAAACCATCGGCGAGATGGATGACGACGCCGGCGAATCCTTTGTCGGCGACAAGCGTGTTCGAGCCGCGACCGAGGACGAAGACGGCAACGTTCGGATCGAGACTGGCGGACAGCGCCACCAGCTCATCGACGCTCTCGACCTCGACCAACGACGACGCATCGCCACCCACGCGAAGCGTCGTTCGAGCACCAAAGGGCTCGCTCATCGTCCGAGCATCGCCTGGATCTCGTCGGGGACCAGCGTCAAGTCCCCCGCCCCCATCGTCAGGCAGAGGTCACCAGGCTCGAGCAGCGCAGCGACGATCGGCGCCAGCTGATCGAGATCCTGGACATAGCGAACCCGATCGGCACTCGAGGTCGCAGCGACGCTCTCTGCGACCAGCCGACCAGTGACCCCTGGGATGGGCTCTTCGCCGGCACCGTAGATGTCCGTCACGACCACCAGATCGGCACCGCGAAAAGAACTTGCGAAGCCGGTCGCCACCGCTTGAGTCCTCGTGTAGCGGTGAGGCTGGAAGACCGCCACCACGCGCTCGTACCCACCTGCAAGTGCCGCCTGGATCGTGGCCTCCACCTCAGCGGGGAGATGGGCGTAGTCGTCGACGAAGCTGACCCCCTCAACCTCGCCGCGGAACTCGAAGCGTCGAGGGACGCCAGCGAAGCGCCGAAGGCCCGCGGCGATGGCGCTCGAATCGACGCCGATCGACGCTGCGGCGGCCGCCGCGACCGCAGCGTTGGCGACATTGTGCCGACCGGGGGCGGCGACCTGGAGCCGGAGTCGCTCCCCGTCCTCGAGCTGCATCGTGAAGGTCGAGGACGCACGCTCGAGCTCGATGTCCTCGACACGGACGGCGACGACGCCATCAGAACCGACGAGCACTGCACGGCCTTGCTCGCCGACCCGTCGTGCACCTGGGTCATCAGCCATCACTACCGAGCGATTCTTCGACCGCTCGACCAGGCCGGCGAACGCCTGCTCAAGGTCCTCGAGCGTCCCGTAGTGATCCAGGTGATCTGGCTCGACGTTCGTCAAGACGACTCGATCAGGCTCCATCAGGCTGAAGGCGCCGTAGCTCTCGTCTGCCTCGACGACAAGCCACTCGCCGGCTCCCCAGACCGCACCAGCTCCGATCCCGGCCACATCGGCGCCGAGGAGGAAGGAAGGTTCGAGGCCCGCCTCAAGAAGGATCAGCGCCAGCATCGATGACGTGGTGGTCTTGCCGTGGGTGCCCGCAACAGCCAAGGTCCGCCGCACACGAGCCAGCGCACCGAGCATCATCGGCCTCGTGGCCACGGCCAGAGAGCGATCGCGCGCGGCGACGAGCTCTGGGTTCGACGATGGGACCGCCGGTGACGCGGTGACGAGGTCGACCTCACCAAGGTTGCTGGCGCGGTGTCCGGCATGCGCCACCACACCTGCACGTCGAAGCCTCTCCAAGGCGGGCGAGTCCCGAAGGTCGGAGCCCGAGACCTCATGGCCCATCTCGGCCAAGAGCTGGGCCATCGCGCTCATGCCAGCGCCACCGATCCCCACGATGTGGATCCGTTGAGGCGTGGTCAGATCCAGCGACTCACCGAGCATGTTCGCGAACCACCTCCGCCACCTCTCGAGCCGCGTCAGGATGGCTGATCGACCGAGCCGATCGGCGCATCTCGTCGAGCGCAGGTTGATCAGCGAGCATCGAGTCGATGATCTCATCGAGCCGCTCCGCCGAGAGCTCGCTGTCAGGGAGGAGGACGCCGCCGCCCGGAGCGACGAGCGCTCGAGCATTGAGGGTCTGGTGATCACCTGGTGCGCCAGGGAGCGGCACCAGCACCGATGGAAGGGCGGCAGCGGCGAGCTCCGCCACCGTCAAAGCACCAG
The DNA here is from genome assembly GCA_903893955.1 of uncultured Actinomycetes bacterium. Classification (GTDB taxonomy): domain Bacteria; phylum Actinomycetota; class Acidimicrobiia; order Acidimicrobiales; family RAAP-2; genus CAIUMH01. Next base: position 6,288 of record CAITOG010000355.1, on the reverse strand, counting down.
ACCTCGTGATCGCAACGTCAGCTGCTTGATACAGGAGGGGGACCTCACCTTCGAACGGGACCTGCCGATAGTCGAGCGAGTCGCCGGGCCCGATCGGGTTCCTCGCCGAAAGGTCGTCGAAGTCTCTGCGCCCAGTGACGTGGTAAAGCGTCACGGAACGCTGACGCCACCGAGAGGCGAGAGCCAACACCGCCTCGTTGACCGATCGTGCCCCGAGCGAACCTGTCAGCACGGCGACGAGGGGACGCTCGACCTCGACATCCAGCGCGGCTCGAGCAGTTCGGCGCGCCGAGGCATCATCCTCAATCTCGGTGAAGGCCTCCCGGACCGGCGCACCGGTGGTCGTCGCCCTCGGCAACGGTGTCCCGTCGAACGCCACGCACGCCGCGGCGGCGAACCGCCCGACCACCCGATGCGCCATGCCGGGGACCGCATCGACGTTCACGAGGACCAGCGGGATCCGCAAGGCGACAGCCGCGATGTCGACGGGAGCGGCGGCGTAGCCCCCCACCGACACGACGACTGCGGGTCGGTGGCGCACGAGGCCGACGAACGTTGACACGAACGCGACTGCGATGCCGCCCAGCGATCGAAGATTCGATGCGATCGCTGACGGGGAGAACGAGCGTCGGATGCCCCGGCCTGGCAGGAGCACCAGCTCAATGCCGCTCTCGGCGAGCAGGGTTCTCTCCTGTCCTCGGCTCGAGCCGATAAAGGTGAGGTCGCTCCTCTCGACACCGCCATCGACAAGTGCCTTTGCGACTGCATCAGCCACGAACACGTGCCCGCCGGTGCCACCTCCGGCTATGACGATTCCTTTCCTCACCGGGGTCTGGCGTTGGAGGACCGTGCCGCCGGCGCTGGACGACGCGCGGCAGATCGCGTTGGTGTTGCCGCAGGTCGCCGCCTGGGGGTGGGGCGCGCCGAGGGGCGTGTCGTGGGTCGACGCGCTACCGATGTCGAGGTAGCTGGGCGCCGTCGAGCTGTCGTCGAGGCGCTGGACTTTGCAGCAGGACGGGGCGACCTGGACTTGGCCTTGCGTGCCACTCTTCGGTCGCCCCTTGGATCAGGTCGTCGGCGAGCGATGCTCACGAGGATCCCAGCTGCGGTCATGGTGATGAGCATCGAGGAACCGCCAAATGAGATGAACGGCAGCGGGATACCGGTGACGGGCAGCACGCCGATCACGGCCCCGATGTTGATCACCGCCTCGGCTGCGATCCACGCCACCAGCGCGACAGCGAGCAGGGTGCCGAAGCGATCGGTAGCATCCTCCGCCGCTCGCCACCCCTTCATGGCAAAGGCTCCGACAAGCACGATCACGGCGATTGCACCCACAAGGCCGAGCTCTTCGCCGACGACCGAGAAGATGAAGTCGGTGTGCGCGTTGGGCAGCAGGCCCCACTTCTCTCGGCTATTGCCGAGCCCGAGCCCGAAGAAATGGCCGGAGCCCATCCCGATCAACGACTGGACGACCTGGTAGCCAGAGCCGGACGACTTCGCACCAGGGTTGATGAAGCTCAGCAGTCGGTCCCGCCTGTAGGGCATCGCGAAGGCCGCAACGGTCCCGAGCGCCACGACGATCCCAACGCCCTTGAGGACGCTCGAGAACCTGGCGCCAGCAGCAAAGACGAGGGCCAAGAGGATGATGATGAGGACCATCGCAGTCCCCATGTCCGGCTGTGCGAGGACGAGCAGCGCCGCGCCAGTAGTCAAGAGGACCACCGGGGCAAGCGAGTGTCGCATCGACGAGCCAGCTTCCTGTCGCTTGGCGATGATGTCAGCGCCGTAGAGCGCAAGAGCCAGCTTGGTGAACTCCGAAGGCTGGATGCCGAAGGAGCCGAAGCCGATCCAGCGGCTCGAACCACCGGACGCCATGCCGAGGCCCGGCACCATCACGATGACGAGCAGGACGAAGCTCCCCATCACCAGCAACGGCGCAAACTTGCGAAGCGCGTGATAATCGACCCGGCAGAACACGGCGAAGGCCCCGAGGCCCAGCACCACCCACATCACCTCTTTGAAGAAGATGGACCAGGGGCTGCCGTAGTAGCTCATCGAGATCACTGAAGAGGCAGAGCCCACCATCACCACGCCGATGCAGCACATGACCACGACGAGACCGATCAGCCAGCCTGCCGTCGATCCACGTTGCAGCCAGGCGAGGCCGGCTCGAGCAGGTCGCACCGCCGCGTCAGCCACGATTGCTCCTCTGCACGATCCGACACATCACGGGCCAAGCCTTGCCGGTCGAGCGGGTCAAGTGGGGGAACTCCATCGCTCAGACCACCTTTGCGACGTTGAGGAAGTCGGCGTAGAAGAGTCCGAGGCCGAACGCTGAGAAGAGACCCGCGAGGATCCAGAACCGAACGATCACAGTGGTTTCTGGCCAATCGAGCAGCTCGAAGTGGTGATGGATCGGTGCCATCTTGAGCACTCGACGCCCGAAGACCCTGAAGCTGAAGACCTGGATGATGACCGAGAGGGTCTCGATGACGAACAGGCCACCGATGACCACCAGCAGGAGGTCAAGGTTCATGAGCAGGCACATCGCAGCGAGTCCCGCCCCGATCGCAAGCGATCCTGTGTCACCCATGTAAATCTTCGCCGGCGCTGCGTTCCACCACAGGAAGCCAAGGCACGCCCCAGCTAGCGCGACGGCGGTCAAGCCGAGGTCGAGCGCAGACCCCAGGTGGTAGATGGAGAAGTGTCGGAACTGCCAGTAGCCGATGATGGCCAGGACTGAAAAGCAGAACGTCGACGAGCCAGCGGCCAACCCATCGAGGCCATCGGTGAGGTTCACGGCGTTCGACGTGCCGACGATCACCAGCACCGCCAGGACGATCCAGCCCGCCTTGCTGAGCTGCCAGCCAGGCAGCGTGGCGCGGGTCACAGAGAGGGTGGTCGCCGTGTGGACCCAGAAGACTGCGAGCACGGCGAAGATGGTGCCGAACAAGAGCTGCAAGAGCGACTTCGCCCGCTTGTTCAGGCCGAGACTCCGGCGGTTCCTGACCTTGGTGATGTCATCGAGGAAGCCGATGAGCCCGAAACCCGCGACTGCGAAACACACGAGCGCACCGGCCCTCGTCAATCCGACGTGGGTCCCCATGTGGCCGAGCAGAAATCCGACGATCATCGCTCCCACGATCACGATGCCACCCATCGTGGGAGTGCCGGCTTTGACAGAATGTGATTCCGGCCCGTCCTCTCGGATGTGCTGACCGATCTCGCGAGCCTTGAGACGGCGCACGAGCACTGGTGTCAGAAGTCCCGCTAGCCAGAGTGCGACGCCACCGGCCACCATGAGGCTCAGCACGCTGCGTCCTCCCTGAGGATCTCGGCTGCGACGAGCCGATCGTCGAAGGGGCGATACTCGTCGCCGAACTGTTGCGTGACCTCGTGGCCCTTGCCGGCGATCAGGACCACGTCGACGTCCCGCGCGGCATGGATCGCGTGGGCGATCGCAGCGCGACGGTCGAGCTCGACGACGAGGGTTCCATCTGGCGCGCCGCTGGCAACCTGCGCAGCGATAGCGACCGGATCCTCGTGGCGAGGATTGTCACTCGTCACCACGGCGAGGTCTGCCCGAGCAGCGGCAATCGCCCCCATCGCCGGGCGCTTGAACGCGTCCCTGTCGCCCCCACACCCGAACACAAGGATCGTCCGACCGTCCTGACCGCGAAGGCTCTCCACAGCTTCGAGCGCCGCCGCCAGCGCATCCGGCGTGTGTGCATAGTCCACGATCACTGTCGGGGAATCGTCCCCGCTTGGGATCCGCTCCATCCGACCCGGCACGCCAGCGGCTGATGGCAGCGACGTGGCGACTGAGCTCGGATCGACGCCGAGCACCACCGCTGCCTCAGCCGCAAGCAGCGCATCGATCAGCCCGGTCGTCCCGACGAGACCCGTCGAAGTTGATAAGCCTCGCCACGTGAACTGAGTTCCATCAGATCGGAGCCCTACATCGGCCACGTCAGCCATCGAGACCGCGACCGCCGGCCCTCTTCGGCGCGAGAGCAGCGCTGCCCCAGCGTCGGAGTCCGCCCAGATGACCGCCATCAGGCTTCGCTCCTCCTCGAAGAGCAGCGCCTTTGCGTCGAAATAGGCCGCCATCGTCCCGTGGTAGTCGAGATGATCATGCGACAGGTTGGTGAAGATGGCCACATCGAAGACGATGCCGTCGACGCGACCCTGGTCGAGTGCATGGCTCGAGACCTCGATCGCTACCGCTCCAGGGCGCTTTGCGATCTCGGCCTCGCGCAGAGATCGAGCGAGCTGGCGGTGGAGGTCTGGAGCGGCCGGCGTCGTCCGCTCACCCGTCAGAGTCCCGATCACGGTCGCCGAGAAGCCGGCATCCTCCAGGATCGCTCCGAGCACCGTCGCCACGGTGGTCTTGCCGTTGGTGCCAGTCACCCCTGCCATCACCAACGAACGAGAGGGATCGTCAACCACACGAGATGCAGCGACCGCTGCTGCGCGACGAGCCTGACCAGCGTCGACCCTGATGACAGCCGTACCAGCGGGCGTTTCGAGCGACGGCATGTCTCGCTCGACCAGCAATGCCGCAGCTCCTTGATCGAGGGCTGCCTGCGCATGATCATGGCCATCGCTCTTCGAACCGATGATGCAGCAGAAGAGTGCGCCTGGGTTCACCAGCCGACTGTCGATCTCGACGCTCGTGACCTCAACGGATCCCTCGCCCTCGATCAGCGATGCCCCCGAGAGCTCACCGAGGAGTTCATCGAGCTTCATCGCCTGGTGCCTCCTGCAGTAGCCACGTCTCTTGTGTAGTGCATCCACGGCGCCTTTCATGGCACCGTCAGGTCGACTCTGGGACCAGCGAAGCGACTGCGCCCGGGACCTGCGCACCATTGCCGCCCGGTGAGGTCGGGATCCCGAAGCGGTGGAGTGCGTAGCTCATGATCTTTGCGAAGACCGGCGCCGACGTGCTGCCTCCGTAGTAGTTGCCCACTGGACGCTGCAAGACGACGATGGCAGAGAACACCGGGTGGTTGGCAGGTGCGAAACCGACGAAGGTTGCGTTGTAGGCACCCTTGACATAGCTCGCCTGGCCCGGCGTGGGAATCGCAGCCGTGCCGGTCTTGCCAGCCACGAGGTAGCCCGGAATCGCCGCCTCGACACCAGTCCCGACGGTGACAACCTGCTCAAGCATGTTCTGCAGCTCGGCAGCCGTCTGCGCTGACATCACCCTGCGGCTCCCGAGGCTCTTTGCGGGAACGAGCCGCCCCTCTGAGCCGACGGTTGCACGTATGAGAGATGGGTTGACGAACACTCCCCCATTGGCGATCGCGTTGTAAGCGTCGAGCATCTGGAGCGGCGTGGTGGCGTCGACCTGTCCGATCGGCATCGCTGCCATGTCGGTCGGCTCCCAGTTGGCAGCACTCATGAGGAGTCCCTGCGATTCGCCGGGGAAGTTGAGGCCAGTCGACTGTCCGAAGCCGAGTCGCTCGATCTGTGCCAGCAGGCCGGACTCGCCGAGCTGCCGTGCGATCAGGTAGGTGCCCACGTTGGAAGATTGGGCCAGGATCTGGGTCGCGGTCATGCTCTGGGTTGCATGGAGCTCGGCGTCATGGAACACCTTGGTGTCGACGGTGACCCGGTCGGGGACGCTGAAGGTGGTCTGGGGGTTGATCAGGCCTGCATCGAGCGCAGCCGAGAACGCCACGATCTTGAATACGCTGCCGGGCTCGAAGGTCTGCGTCACCGCAAGGTTGTTCTGGGCTTGCGCCGCACCAGCGATCCCAGTCGGTGTCTGAGAGGCGAGCGGGGTCGAGATAGGACCAGACTGCGGCTGCGTCGACACCAGGTTTGCCATAGACAGGACCTGCCCTGTGCGCGTGTCCATGACGATCGCAGTGCCACTGAGGGCATGCGTCGAGGCGATCTCTGCGCCAAGGGCCTGCTCGGTCACGTACTGGAGAGGTTGGTCGAGCGACAGCTCAATGCCTGTCCCGGCGACGCTCGGCGTCGAGTGGAGCTGCCCACCCTGCGGCAGGCTCACGCCATAGGGAGTCTCGAGCAAGGTGGTCGAGCCTGATTGCCCGGCGAGAAGGTGCTGGTACTGGTATTCGAGCCCCGCACTTCCAGTGCCGCTCGCGTTGGTGAGGCCAACCACTGACTGGGCCAGCGGTCCGTTCGGAACCGTTCGCGACGATGTGTCGACCATCGTGATGCCGGGGAAGTTGTCCTTGGCGATTGTGGCTGCCCGCGCCGTGGAGAGGTGCTGGTCGAGCACGACGTAGCCCGAGTGTCGCTGGAGCTCGCTGG
>CAITOG010000354.1 GCA_903893955.1 uncultured Actinomycetes bacterium | reverse complement strand
GGTGCTCGGCGTGCTGGCGGGCGACCTCGGTCCTGTCCGTGACATTGTCCTCTTGAACGCAGCCGCTGCCCTTGTCGTGGCAGAGAGAGCGAAGGATCTCGAGGAGGGTCTCGAGCTTGCCGCAACCTCGATCGACTCTGGTGCAGCGCGAGCGTCCCTCGACAAGCTCGTGGCTGCCTCAAACCGTTGAGCTCACCTCTGGCCATCGAACCGCCGGACCGCTCGACCGCGGACCTCGATGAGCTGGCAGGGCTCTGGCAGCAGATGCAGGCCCACCAGATCGAGGTTTCGACCGCGCCGGGCCTCAATCGTGATCTCGAGCAGGGGTGGGTTGCCCGACGGGCATTCTACGAGCGCGAGCTTGCGGCCGGCGGGGCCATCATCAGAGCTCGGCGGGACGGCCAGCTCGTCGGCTACTGCGCAGTGAGCGTCCAGCGCGGCCTCGACGACACCTTCGAGGCCGACGGCATCGCCACCATCATCACGCTGAGTGTCACGGCGCAGGAGCGGGGCCAAGGGATCGGCAGCATGTTGCTCGAGGCCGCCGGCGACTTCGCCCGGACGGTACCGGCGTCGGTGCTGGCGCTCGAGGTGATGCCAGGCAACGACCGAGCAGCGTCGCTCTATCGCTCGAGGGGCTTCGAGCCAGTCGAGGTGCGGATGCACCGGCAGCTCTGAGGCTCCATCACCCGAGCAGCGACGCACCACCGCAGGGCCGGACCCGCCACATCGGTGTCGTGATCGTTGCGTCAAGGAGTGCGCCGGGTCTCGAGAGGACGACCACGCATCCGCCGAATCCTCCGCCGGTCATGCGCGCCCCGTAGACGCCAGCTCGTGAGCGAAGGTCGGCGACGAGCTCGTCGACTGCTGGGAGCGAGACCTCGAAGAGCTCGGAGAGCGACACATGGCTCTCGTCCATGAGCTTGCCCACGACCTCGAGCTCGCCGTCCTCGAGCGCACGTGCGGCCTGTCGGACGCGGGTCGTCTCTCGGGCGACGTGGCTCGCTCGGCGCCGGATGGTCGCATCGTCGATCGAGTCGATCTGTGCCGGTCCTGCGGTCGCAAGCGGACCGATCAGTGCTTCGGCCTGCGCCACTTCACGTCTTCGCTCGCCATAGGCGCCAGCGGCCAGCGATCGTTGGACGCCAGAGTGGACGACGGTGATCTCGGCGGAGGCGGGAATCGCCACCTGCGTGGTCGACATGGTTGCGAAGTCGATGAGCACGCCGTGCCCGTCGGTTGCTTCGATGATGGTCAGCTGGTCGAGCAAGCCGACCGACTGCCCGGCCTCGGCCTCAGCCGCCTGGCAGAGGCGGGCGAGATCAAGACCTCGCTTCGAGGTGCCGAGCGCGAGCGCCGTCGCCACCAGCAAACTCGCGCTCGATGACAACCCGGCGCCCAGCGGGATGGTGGTCGTGATGTCGAGTCGCCCGCCGACGTGACCGATGAGCCCCAAGAGCCCCTCGATCATCCTGCCGGTCATCGACGTCGGTGGGCCGCCCTGTGCCAGCGTGAGCACCTCTGCGATCGCATCGCTTGCCACCTCGAGCGTCGACGTCTCATCGGGCTCGAAGCGTGTGGTGGTCTCTAGGTCGATTGCCATGGCGAGCGCCGCGCCACCGGCGTAGTCGGTGTGGTCGCCGATCAGGTTCACCCGACCCGGTGCCCTGGCCGTGCTCATCGAGCGGGTGGCACCACGACCGAGGTGTCGCCGCGACGCAGGCCGTCGATGATCCGCCGGAATGCACCTGCTGCGTCATCGCCCTGGGCGTCGAGCTCAGCAACGGCGTGGCCGCGCGCTCGGTCCATGCCGAAGAGCCCGAAGCGAGGCTGGTAGCTGCCCCACTCGTAGTTGTCGATGAGCGTCCAGTGCCAGTAGCCGCCGACATCGACCCCGTGCTGCAGCGCCTCGACCACTGCACCGAGGTGTGCTGCGAGGTAGGCAGGGCGTCGTAGCCCATCGAGGCGTGGCAGTGCACGTCCACGCCGGGTTCGATTGCACATGCCGTTCTCGAGGATCCAGACCGGTCGTTCATATTGACCGGCCTCCTCGAGGACTTTGACGAAGAGGGCTGGATCAGGGGCATCGTCCCAGAGGGCACGACCGGGCTGCCACCACCGACCGCCCGAGGTCGAGCGGCCCGGCAGCACGAGGTGGGTGGCGGCGATCGGCGCGTAGTGGTCGACCGCGATGACGTCGAGGTGACGCGAGCTGGTGCTCGACGAGAGCGAAGCTCGCGTCCGAGGCAGGCAGTCGGCGATGGGCAGCTGTGAGGCGGTCACGCGGCGCAAGGCTCGCTCGAGAGTGGCGGTCACGCCGTCAGACCCTGTGCCGAGGAGCTCATAGTGGGCTCGTCGTCGCTCGGCGAGCCACGAGCCCACCTCAGAGAGCTCGACGCCGAGTTCGGTCGCGCACAACAGGTCAGTGGCGACCTGGTCGAGCTCATAGAGCGAGAACGTGTAGGGGTTCGTGGTGACGATGGCGTCATCTTGGAGTGCATGGATGGCGTCATAGGCGGCGACGTGGGCTGCCAGGAGGCCGTCGAACGTCTCGGCCAGCCCAGTGCCGTCGAGCAGGCGACCTGGCGGGAAGATGCCGGTCATGAAGCTGTTGATGGCCAGGATGTTCGGTTCGTTGATCGTGACCCAGTTCCGGCACAGGTCACCGAGCTCGTCGACGCAGCGACTGATCCAGCCGACGAGCTTGGACGTGGCCTCCTCATGTCGCCACGGTTGCGCGCCCAGCCACGACGGGTGGGTGAAGTGCTGTGTGGTCACCACCGGGACCATGCCTCGCTCGACGATGCCGGCCAGGATCGAGCGGTAGCGATCAATGGCACCATGGTCGATCACACCTTCGGTCGGCTCGACTCGGGTCCACTCGATCGAGAGCCGGAAGGAGTTGAGCCCAATCGCCGCCGCTCGATCGAGCTGGCTGAATGGATCCGTGAAGAAGCCTGTTGCGTCGCCTGATGGCTCGACTCGGCCCTCGCGCTCCCACGGCGCCCAGTTGTTCGAGGGCTGACCAGGGCCGTTGTAGCCACCTTCGATCTGGAAGCCGGCGGTGGCGACGCCGAAGAGAAACTCGTTGGGAAGCGTCACAGGCGGCGTGGTCACCGTGCGAGCATTGCACGCGTCCACTTGACCCGTCAGCCCTCTGCGGGCCACCATCACCCAGGCCCCGTCGTGGGACCGAACGAGAGGGGGGCGGATGCCTGGACCGCTGGCAGGGATCAAGATCATCGAGCTGGCGGGGATCGGACCATCGCCATATGCGTGCATGCTCCTCGCCGACGCCGGCGCAGACATCCTTCGCCTCGAGCGGCCGGGCATGCCCGGTCCGCCGGGGGCCGCGAACTGGGACGTGCTCACGCGCTCTCGTAAGAGCGTCGGCGTCGACCTGAAGAGCCCTTCTGCTGTTGAGCTCGTCCTCGATCTCGTGGCCGAGGCCGACGTGCTCATCGAAGGATTCCGTCCCGGCGTGGCAGAGCGGCTCGGCGTCGGACCAGACTCCTGCCACAGCGCCAACCCTGCACTCGTCTACGGCCGGATGACCGGGTGGGGTCAAGACGGTCCTTTGGGGGAGCGAGCGGGCCATGACATCAACTACATCTCGATCTCCGGCGCGCTCTGGCCGATGGGCCGTTCTGGCGACGTGCCGGTTCCGCCGCTGAACCTCGTCGGCGACTTCGGTGGCGGCGGCATGATGCTTGCGTTCGGCATCACTGCTGCACTTCTCTCCGCTCGCGCCACCGGTGTCGGCCAGGTAGTCGACGCAGCGATGACCGACGGCTCGGCATCGCTGATGTCGATGACCTACTCCTTCATGGCAGCGGGGCTCTGGGTCGAGGAGCGGGGCAGCAACATGCTCGACACCGGCGCGCACTTCTACGAGGTCTACGAGACCAGCGACGGCGGGTACATGGCGGTGGGGGCGATCGAGCGCAAGTTCTACGCCACCCTTCTCGAGGGCCTCGGCCTTGAGCTCGGCGACTTCCCCGACCAGATGGACCGCAACTCATGGCCTGCGATGAAGGAGCGCTTCGCCGCAATCTTCAAGACCAAGACGCGAGCTGAATGGACTGAGATCTTCGAGGACAAGGACGCCTGCACCACGCCGGTCCTGGCACCGTCTGAGGCGCCAGCGCACCGGCACAATGAGGCGAGGGAGACCTTCGTGGAGGTCGAGGGCGTGCTCCAGCCGGCGCCAGCGCCCCGCTTCTCGGTGACACCAGGCGAGATCTCGAAGCCGCCGTCGACCCCAGGCGCAGACACCGATGAGGCGTTGGCTGGATGGGGCGTGGCGGAGGACAGGATCGCTACCTTGCGCAGCGAGGGTGCGATCGGCGGCTGATCAGAGGTTGACGACGGGGCAGGTGACCGTTCGGGTCACGCCCTCGATCGTCTGCATCTCGTTGACCACGAGGCGACCGAGCTGGTCGATCGTCTCCGCGCTTGCCTTGGCGATCACGTCGTAGGGGCCGGTGACGTCGTGGGCCTCCACCACGCCGGCGAGGGCTCGGATCGTCGAGGTCACACTCGCCGCTCGACCGACGTCGGTCTGGATCAGGACAAAGGCCTCAACGCTCATCGAGCATGAAGCCTAGAAGGCCCTTGGAGCGACTGGGCGAGCGAGTCCCCAGCGAGGCCGTGGATCACGAGGTCGGTCATCGCCGCCACCTCGTCGGCGACGTCCCCGACGGCGAGGCCGAGCGATCGCACCGCCAGGGTGCCATAGATCAGCTGGCCGATGAGCCGTGCCGAACGGTCGAGGTCGTCGAGCTGCCAGAGCCCTCGCTCGCAGCCGCTCGCGAGGAGCTGCTCGATGTGCGAGCTCACCGTGCCCGCGATGCCGGTCAGCTGCTCGGTGACGACCTGGCCGATGCCGCCGGTCGAACCATTGGCGGCGAGCACGAGCCGGAAGAAGGCTGGCTGCTGATCGGTCGTCTCGATGAGGGCCTCGAAGAGCAGCGCAAGCGAGGAGATCGGGGACGCCGCATCGATCTCCTCGACCTTGCTCCGCATCTGACGCTCCATGTCGCCGATGCAGGCTGCCAGCAGCTCAGCTCGTGACGAGAAGTAGACGTAGACCGTCGACCGGGCCACGCCGGCTGCGGACGCGATCTCGTCCATCGAGACATCGATCGTCCCGCGTTCGCCGAAGAGGCGCCCCGCCTGCGCGACAATCTGGTCTCGGCGGAGGTCGGCGAGCTCTGTTCGCTCTGAGAGCGGACTGCCTCCCACCTACCGGGTGACTGTCGGCCCTGGGGTGAAGGTCACCGGAAGGTGCTTGATCCCGCTGATGAAGGGGCTCTGGAGGCGCTGGGTCGGACCAGACTGAGCGATGTCGGGCATCCGGTCGAGCAGGTGCTCGAACATGACCTTGATCTCCATGCGAGCGAGGTTGGCGCCCAGGCAGAAATGTGGGCCGCCACCGCCGAAGGCCATGTGGGGGTTCGGGCTCCGGGTGATGTCGAAGACGTCGGGGTTCTCGAAGATCTTCTCATCGCGGTTGGCCGAGATGTGGAAGAACAGGACCTTGTCACCTTCCTTGATGTCGACGCCCTCGAGCGACACATCGCTCATCGCGGTCCGACGGAAGTTCATCACCGGGGTTACGTAGCGCAGCATCTCTTCGACAGCCGTGTCCATCAGCGAGCGGTCGTCACGCAGCTTCTGCCACTGGTCCGGGTTCTGGAAGAAGGTGTTCATTGCCCCGGAGATCAGGTTCCGAGTGGTCTCGTTGCCCGCAACGGCAAGCAGCAGGAAGAACAGCTCGAGCTCCAGGTCTGAGAGGCTCTCGTTCTCGACCTCGACCTGGGTGAGCACGCTCATGAGGTCCTGGTGCGGGTTGTTCCGCTTCGACGCGAAGAGCTGCGACGCATAGGCGTACAGCTCCATGGCAGCTTCAGCGCTGATCTCTGGCGTGACGTTGTACTCGGGGTCCTGGCTGCCGATCATCTTGTTCGACCAGTCGAACATCTTGTGCCGGTCCTCGAACGGCACACCCATGAGCTCGGCGATGACGATCAGCGGCAGCTCCGCGGCGATATCGACGACGAAGTCAGCCTCACCACGCTCGATGACATTGTCGAGCAGGCCGTCGGTGACCTCGTGGAGCCTGGACTCGAGGTCCCTGACCATGCGGGGAGTGAAGCCCTTGTTGACGAGCCGGCGGTAGCGGGTGTGCAGCGGCGGATCCATGTTGAGCATCATCAGGCGCTGCTGCTCGATCTCCGCTTCTGGGATGTCGAAGGGGAGCGAGGTCGCCGCGTAGGAGCTGAAGTCCTCCCACTCGCGATTGACCGTCACGCAGGCGTCGTAGGAGACGACCGCCCAGTAGGGCGTGACATCGGGCTCCTCGCGCCAGGAGATCGGCGCAGTCCGCCGCAGCTCGGCGAAGTACTCGTGGGGAACGGCCTCCGTGTAGGTGGTCGGGTCGGACAGGATCACGTCGCTGGCCATCGGCTCAGGTTCCCCCTCATCACTTGGTCGGACACTCTGTCCGATTTAGCGACGCTACGTCAGGTCGCCGAGATCGTCAACGTGAGTCACGTGGTGGCCGACCCATGTGCCAGCCCTGGCAGAAGTCGCAGCGATAGACGTTGAGCTCGATGCCGTGCTCCACCCATTGGAGCTGAGCGCCATCAGCGGCTTCGCGCTCAGTTGCGAAGCGTCGCTTGGCCGAGCCATCGGCCTTCCAGTGGGTGGCACCCTGGATGCTCAGCGGCGTGTGAGCTGGTCTCTTGTGTCGGCGCCGACCCATGCCACCAGTCTCGCAGGCGAACCCCCGCTGAGCGGTCGGCGCTACATTGACGCCATGACCGACGTGACCCAGGTGGTCGAGCCAGAGGTCGTCGATCCGATCCTCGACGACGGGGATCACGAGCGATTCACGCACATCGTGCTCGAGGGCTACACCCCGAAGGGGAGCGACGAGCTGATCCCGGTCGGCAACTCTGTGGTCGAGGGGATGATCAATCAGACTGCCGTGCGAGCACTGTGCGGCAAGGTGTGGGTCCCGGGTCGTGACCCAGGCAAGTACCCCGTGTGCCCCACGTGCATCGAGGTTGCTGAGTCGATGGGCTGGAAGGTCCCTGGCCGCTGAGCTCAGACGAGGTCGAGTCGCTCGCGGAAGAAGTCGAGCACCTGTTCTAATGCGATCTTCGTCGGTGAACCTTCCGCATCGGAGTAGTCCTCGGTGAGGACGGAGTGGGCCTTGGCCTTGTAACCCCAGGGATTGCCCTCCGACGAGTCGATTTCGACGCCGATGAAGTTGTCGCCGAGCTCGCGCTCGAGCCGTTCGAAACGAGCGGCGGGCACCATCGGGTCGCCGGTGAACCGCAGACCGAGCACGCAGACCCCTTCGTCGCTTCGCCGCTTCACCGTCGCCAGATCAGCGGCAGAGATCCCGAGGTCGTCTCGGTTTCGCTTGAGGACGGCCGCCGGCAGCGACGGCTGCGAGAGGACCGGGGCGACCACCACGTCGTCGACCATCATGGCCAAGGCGAAGCCACCGGTCAGGCACATGCCGATCGCTCCGACGCCGGGCCCGCCGCAGCGCGCATGGGTCTCTTTGGCGAGCTCTCGAAGCCAGGCGGTGATGGGGCTGGTCTTTCCATGGGCGAAGACTGCGAACTCGCGGCTGATGCAGGCCTTGAGCATCGAGGAGGCGATGTAGCCCCCTGAGGGTGGTTTGCCAGGCGTCCCGAGGAGGTCAGGCAAGACCGCGGTCATGTTCCGTTCGGCGATCTTCCTCCCGAAGGCAGCGACGAGCGGCGTGATGCCAGGAACCTCGTGGATGACGATCACCGCAGGGCCTGTGCCGATGGTGAAGACCGTGCGCGTGCTGCCAAGCGCGGAGAAGGTCGATGAGTCGAAGCCCTCAAGGGCAGTGTCGCTGGTTGGCATGTGATGAACCTAGGAGGCCTTGAGGGCTTCGTCCAGCCCTTCGTGCGCCAGCGGCGCACTAGGCGCAGCCGTGTCCTCCCTCCTATGCTTCGGTCATGGCACGGCATCGCCAGTTGCTCTCAGTTCACCCGGACGGCGCATGATGCAGCCGGTCGTGTCGTCACCCTGGTTCGTCAAGAAGCGAGTCGGGTGGGGGCTTCGGCCGGGACCGTGGCAGGGCTGGACAGCGCTGGGCGTCTTCTTCGTCCTCTTCGCACTCTTCGCGATCTCTGCGCAGCGGAACCTGGCGAACGGCATCATCTCCATGGTGATCACCGTGGTCATCTTCGCCATCGTCGTGGCGTTGACCTCGGAGCGCCCGGGACGCCAAGATCCCGCCTCCTAGCAGCCCCACGTGCCTCGACGTCTGACGGTCGTGCTCCTGACTGAGCCCAAGCATCCGCCAAGGAGTGGTCCACCGTCGGCTCGTTACGAGGTTGGGCGGGGCAACATCCTCGCGGAGGCGCTGCTCGAACGTGGCCACGAGCCGGTGATGTGGTGGGACCACCCAGAAGGTGACCTTGTCGATGTCGAGCCAGATCTCGTCTCGCTTCGATCGTCTCTCCCGATCCAGATCGCGCGAGCACGCTCGTTCGAAGCCGACGGGGTGCCGTGCATCAATGCGCCGTCGGCCCACGTGGCGGCGAGCGACAAGCTTGCCCAGGCAGTAGCGATGGAGGCGGCCGGCGTGCCCCACATCGAGACCCACGGTGATGGAGGGGGCTGGGAGCCGAGTGGGGTGGTGGTGGTCAAGCCGAGGATCGGGTCCTCCGGACACGGCGTCCGTCTAGCTGACAGCGGTTCGTTGGCCCGCCAGGCAGACGAACTCGTCCAACGGTTCGTCCCGGCAGCTCTCGAGCTGCGCTGCACGGTCGTCGACGGCCGCCCATTCGGGTGGTCGAGACGCCGGCCCCAAGAAGGGGACTTCCGAGCGAACCTGGCGCAAGGCGGGACGATGGAGACCGTCGATGGGCCCGAAGCTGCGGGTGAGATCGCAGCCGAGGCAGTGCGATTGCTGGGCCTCGAGATAGCCGGGGTCGATCTCCTCATCGAGGAGGGTGAGGCCAAGATCCTCGAGATCAATGCGGCGACCACCCTGCACGGCCCCACACCTCAGAGCACTGCTGATGTGCTGGCTGCGGTCATCGACCTCTTCGAGGTAACCACGTGAGCCCGGACGCGAAAGGACCCGCTGCCTGACGAGCAGGCAGCGGGTCCTTTCGGTTGATCAGATGATCAGATGGCGCGGACCGACTTAGCCTCGTCGCCCTTACGGCCCTGGCCGACCTCGAACTCGACCTCCTGGCCCTCCTCGAGCGAGCGGTAGCCGTCACCCTCGATGTTCGAGTAGTGCACGAAGACGTCTTCGCCGTCGGGACGTGAGATGAAGCCGTAGCCCTTCTCGTTGTTGAAAAACTTGACGGTGCCGGTAGGCATTGTTGATTTCCTTCTTTCTTTCCTTCTGGTCCGCATGTGCGGTGGTGTGCGCGGCCCTTCCGCAAAGAATGCTGACGGAGGACCGAGGCGAAATTCGAGGTGCGTAGAGTGTGGGCGACCGATCTATCTGTCGCCGTCGGTGGGCGACCTCTGGGTGCACAAAGCACGTTAGTACCAAAGTCGCGGCTGCGGGGAAGATCTCTCAAACTCTTATGTTTGGAAACCCTTTCTCAGGGGGCTCGCAGTAGCGTGACCTCGTGCCCAAGACGATCATCCCGAGGTTTGCCAAGCGAGCCGCATTGGTGGAGGCGACCCTCGACTCGCTCGGCGAGCTCGGACCCTCCGGTGTGCACCCAGCTGACATCTGCGAGGAGCTTGGCCTCTCCAAGGCGCTGGTCAACTACCACTTCGGCAGTCGTGACGGACTT
Organism: uncultured Actinomycetes bacterium; assembly: GCA_903893955.1. Lineage (GTDB taxonomy): Bacteria > Actinomycetota > Acidimicrobiia > Acidimicrobiales > RAAP-2 > CAIUMH01. The sequence goes on along the minus strand of CAITOG010000354.1, from coordinate 178 downwards.
GTGGCCGAAGCCATGGCGCTCGGATACGAGCGCTATGTCGACCTGCTCGAGCATGCGGTGGGGGCGGCGGGCACCGATGCGTTCGAGCGCCTGATGGCCTTCTATGAGACGCAGGTCGACTGGACCATCAATCATGCCGGTCTCGCCGCAGCGCTCAACTTCCCGAGCACCGCCGCCG
>CAITOG010000353.1 GCA_903893955.1 uncultured Actinomycetes bacterium | reverse complement strand
GACCACGCCGGAATCAATCCCAGGGCGTCCATGTCCCGGTCGAACCGGGCGATCTCCTCGGCCGCCAGGTCGAGATAGTGGACCCCGAGCTCCCGTGCCTTGCGGAGGATGTCGTCGTCGACGTCGGTGACGTTCCTCACGCAGCGCGTCTCGTGGCCGAGATCCCGAAGTCGGCGCTGGAGGATGTCGAAGGTCATGTACACAGCTGCATGGCCGAGGTGCGCCGCGTCATACGGCGTGATGCCACAGCTGTACATGGTCACGATGGGGCCCGCCTCGATAGGGAAGATCCCCTGCCGCGCAGAGTCGTACAACGAGACCGACATGGTCGATCCGATCAGATGCCAGCGATGCGCAGCGTCGAGTGCGCTCGATGGCGGATGTTCATCGTGATGCAGACCGCCGTGAAGGCCTCGATGGGTGACGCCTGCGCCAGGCTCCCGGCGTCGATCCCGCGAAGCCCCTCGATCGAGTCAGTGAGCTCGATGGCGAGCTGTCGCGCGTCGTCGTGATCGCCGCACACCAAGACATCGGCAACAAGGCCTGAATCGAGGTTCTCCATGTCAGCTGCCGGCAGGTGATGGAATGCCGCTGCGACCTTCGACCCTGGCAGCGCCGCCTGCACCTGCCCCGCCATCGAACCTCGCGGTGGGTAGAGGGGAAGCATCTCGCGACCCTCCTTCGTCAGCGCGTTGACCATGGAGACCACCACGCTGCCCTCGAGGGAACCAGCGAAGGGGCGAACCGTGGCGATGGCGCCATCCCACGGCGTTGCGATCACCACGAGGTCGGCTGAGCACGCAGCCTCGTTGGTCCCGCCCACCAGATCGAGCTCGAGCGCGGGGTGGCGTTCGACCAGGTCGACAGCCGTCGACTGGGCCCGCCCCTCGTCCCTCGATCCGATCCGCACGCTGTGACCCGCTGCAGCTGCCCTGAGAGCAAGCCCCCTGCCGGCAGGCCCCGTTCCTCCGATGATTCCTATCTGCATGCCCTGATCATCGCACAGCGGCGCCACGGCCAAGGCCCCTCGCGGTAGGTTTCGCCGATGGCACTGCTCGAGAACAAGACCATCCTCGTCACCGGCATCTTGACCGATGCCTCGCTCGCCTTCAGCGTGGCGCGAGAGGCGCAGCTCGAGGGCGCCACCGTCATCGCCACCGGCTTCGGCCGTGGACTCTCGCTGACCCGGCGGGTGCTGCGCAAGCTGCCGGAACCCGTCGAGCTCCTCGAGCTCGACGTCACCGACGAGGCGTCGCTCACGAGCTGTGCGGCGGGGGTTGCCGAGCTGACCGACCGCCTCGACGGACTCGTCCACGCGATCGGCTTCGCACCCGCGGCGTGCCTCGGCGAGGGGATGCTGGCCGCATCGGCTGAGGAAGCTGCGACTGCATTCACGATCTCGTCGTACTCGCTTGCGGCGCTGTGTCGAACATTCCTTTCGCTCCTCGGACAGGGCAGCTCGGTCGTCGGCCTCGACTTCGACGCAACGAAGGCGTGGCCCCTCTACGACTGGATGGGTGTCGCCAAGGCCTCCCTGGAATCGCTGAATCGATATCTGGCACGAGATCTCGGCCCGGCAGGCATCCGGGTAAACCTCGTCGCAGCGGGTCCGATCCGCACGATGGCGGCAAAGTCCATCCCGGGGTTCTCGACCTTCGAAGACGCATGGGCGTCTGGTGCCCCCCTGGGGTGGGACGTCAATGATTCGTTGCCGGTTGCAAAGGCGGTCCTTGCGCTGCTCAGTGAGCTGCTGCCCGCCACCACCGGCGAGATCCTCCACGTCGATGGTGGCGTGCACGCCCTCGGTGCGATGCAGGGCCCTTACGCGTAGCCCTCGAGCGCACCTGGTGGCGTACGATCATGCAGACCAACGCACCGGGGGGGCGATTTGACAACGATCGAGGATGGAGCGCTTGAGGCCCCTATGCCCGATGACGAGCAATCTCACAGCGCCCACGACGTCGTGACCCCCTCGCCTGTGCCGCGCTGGGAGGACCCGGTCTGGTCGGCATGGTTGTTGGTCTCGGACTTCGCGCTCGCTTCCCTGAGCGTCCCCCTCGCACTCCTCATCGTGGCGCCCCTCGCCTCCAACAGCGCGAATCGATTCGATTCCTTCGGAGCCAACATCGAGGCTGCAGCCCTCTTCCCGATCTGCGTCGTCATCGGCATGACGCTGGCGGGGACCTACCGCTCGTCGCTGCGCTACGCCAACGAGAACGGCTTGACAATGGTCAAGGACTTCCTGCTTGGGATCAGTTTGGGCGCCATCGGCACCCTCCTTCTCTCGAACCTCTTCCATCATCTGTCCAACGCCAGGCGACTGACGAGCCTCCTGGCGGTGGCTATCGCCGTGATCTCAGCGATCTTGATCACGGCGGGTCGGATGTTCGTCAGGCACATCGCACTCTCTCGGCGACCGATCCGGGTGCTCGTCGTGGATTCCGGGTTGCGCAAGGATCGGATCGCTACCCACCTCACGCTCCAACACGGCTACGTGTTCGCCGGCTGGGTGGTCTCAGCCGAGCCTGTTCCGGATGATGCCGTCGGTTCGCTCAAGGAACTCCCTGAGCTCGTCGAGCGGCTCGCCATCGACCAGGTGATCGTGGGCTCCACCCAGATGCTCGGTTCCGAGACGATCGCCACCTACCGATCGGTGCTCTCTCAAGCCAGGATCTCGATCGTCCCCCGCACCTTCGAACTGATCTCGTGGCGATCACAGCTCACCGACATGTCAGGTCTCCCGCTGCTTGAGGTGGCACCGCCGCTCATCACTCGAGCGGATCGCGCCACGAAACGTTGCATCGACATCGTCGGCTCGCTGCTGGCGCTCCTCGTCACCCTTCCGTTCTGGATCCCGATCGCGATCGGAATCAAGCTCGCGTCGCCTGGGCCGGTGTTCTTCTGCCAACCGCGACTCGGCCGAGACCGCAAACCGTTCTCCATCGTGAAATTCAGGACGCTCACCCCACTGACCGAGAGCGAGCCTGACGAGCACCACGAGGTGCCCGACGACTTCCAGCCGCTCCACGAGCTTCGCCGGAAGCAGGAGCTCGTCGATCGAGAGACCAGCTTCGGCAAGTGGCTGCGCAAGTACGGCATTGATGAGATCCCGCAGTTCATCAACGTCTTGAAGGGCGACATGTCGATCGTCGGGCCTCGTCCGTTCATCATCACGGAGTCAGGTGTCCACGAGGGCTGGTCGGCTCGTCGCTTCGAGGTTCGGCCCGGCATCACAGGGCTCTGGCAAGTCTCTGGACGAAACGAGCTGACCGCCGACGAGCT
>CAITOG010000352.1 GCA_903893955.1 uncultured Actinomycetes bacterium | reverse complement strand
TCGTCGAGGTCGGCGAACGGTGCCGAATCGGTGAGCATGCTCTTGAGCTCGTCGACGCCCATCTCCTCTCTCGCTGCCACCTCCGCCACCATCTGCTGGATCGCGATGTCGATCGGCGCGCTCGGTGGCTCGAGGACATCGAGCTCGCCTCGCTCCACGGCGTCGAAGAGGGCGACGCACTCGACGAGCTCATCGCGAGTGAGCGGATACAGCCGGCCGGTGGGGATGCCGCCCACCGAGTGGTTGGCTCGCCCGACTCGTTGCAGGAAGGTGGCGATGGCGCGCGGCGAGCCGAGCTGGCAGACCATCTCGACCGGACCAACGTCGATGCCGAGCTCGAGCGACGCAGTGGCCACGAGTGCCTTGAGATCGCCTGCCCGAAGCCGTGCCTCGACCCGACGGCGACGCTCCGCCGAGAGGCTCCCATGGTGGGAGGCCACCACGAGCGAGGCATCGTCGAGGCCATAGTCAGGGCCGCTGAGCCGTTCGGCGAGCAGGTGGGCCACCCGTTCTGCCATCCGACGTGTGTTGACGAAGATGAGCGTGGTCTGATGCGACATCACGTGACCAGCCATTCGATCGAGCACCTGCTCGAACTGTCGGCGGGAGGCCACCGCATCGAGCTCGTCGTCGGGCAGCTCGATCGCCAGGTCGAGTCGCCGGTCTCGGACCGCATCGATGATCACCGGCGCCGGTCGACCTGGCTTTGTGCCGGCAAGGAGGCGGCCGACGACTTCGAGGGGTCGCTGTGTGGCAGAGAGGCCGATCCGCTGGAGGTGGCCACCATGATCTTCGACAAGTCGGTCGAGCCGCTCCAGGCTCACCGCAAGGTGCGAGCCTCGCTTGTCTCGAGCCATCGCATGGATCTCATCGACGATCACCGTCGTGACCCCTGCCAACATCGCCCGACCAGAGGCGGAGGTGAGGAGCAGGTAGAGCGACTCTGGTGTGGTGCAGAGGAGCTCTGGAGGGTTGCGGCGCATCGCAGCGCGCTCGGCGCTCGAGGTGTCGCCTGTGCGCACCGCAGTCGTCATCGTCACCGGCGCGGCGCCGATGGTGGCGGCCACCTCGGCGATCCCTGCCAGTGGCACCTCGAGGTTCTCGTTGATGTCGGCCGCCAGTGCGCGTAAGGGCGAGAGATAGAGCACTCGGGTGCCTCGGGCGTGCGCAGCTCCCTCCTCGGCTGCCTTGTACGCCGCGTCGATGGCCACCAAGAAGCCGGTCAGGGTCTTGCCGGTGCCGGTCGGTGCGGCCACGAGGACATCGGCACCTGATCGGATCTGTGGCCAGGCGAGCTTCTGGGGCTCGGTGGGGCCGTCGTGGAATCGAGAGGCGAACCAGCCGGCGACCGCCGGGTGGAAGTCGTCGAGGACCGTCCCGGTCATCGTCCTGGCGCACCTGAGGAGAGATTGCTGGACGTCGGCCATCGGCCGAGTCCAGCACCAGGGTGTGTCATCAGGCTCTCGCCTCGCCGTCAGGCTCGTCGCCGGCGGCCTGCTCAGCCCGCCACTGGCGCCTCCCGGCGGCATCCCGACGGATCGCCCAGACGGCCACGAAGATCGACAGGCTCACGAACGCAACGACGAAGATCCCGAACACCACGTCGAAGGCGATGTTCGACGATCCAGGCAGCGAGGCGATCACGTTGTCGAATCTAGGCCTTCTGGTTTAACGAGATCCCGGCGTGCGCCACATCCCTGTGAAGCAGAGCCCCGACGAGGCGACCGGAACCGTGGAGATGGGCTCGAAGCCCACCCTCTCATAGCGAGCCACGTTCGCCTGATTGCTGGACTCGAGGTAGGCGGGAGACCCAAGGAGATCCATCTGGCGAAGGTTCTCGGCGACCAAGCTCATTGCCAGGCTCTCCCCCCGCCTGTCGGGTCGCGTCCCGAGAAGGCTCAGATAGAAGTGGGGCTCGTGGTCAGGATGCGCTCGCTCGAACGCTGCTGACATGGCGGCCAGGGCAGCGGCCCGCTCAGGGGCGACCTCTTCGACCGCCGCCTCGAGGATGGCCTCCTCAGTTGGCCGCAGCTCAGGCTCGCCCGGTGGGATCCAGACCGCGACGGCGGCGAAGTCATCGTTCCCCCACACCCACCCACGCTCGACAGCGCTCGCGACCAGGCAGGTGAACACAGCGGTGTGCTGGTCGCGTCGACGATCGGGATCGGGAAACGCCCATGCCCAGAGCGGATCATCGAAGAATGCTCCGACCAGGGTGGCGACAGCGAGCGGGACGTCGTGAGGCTCCGCAACTCGCATCGACATCGCTGTCCCCCATCGAACGCTCGTCGACTCGAACCTAGTTCGCCCACCCCGGGTGATACAGCCCCCAGTCAGACTCCTCCCCATGGAGACGAAGCCAACCACCGGACTCATCGAGCGCCTCCGTGGCGAGCGGTCTTCGAGACCCTCGGTCGACCCCACCCTCGCAGGAGGCCTGCGAGCCTGGCTCGAGGATGACCTCTCCCTTCTGGTCGCCGATCTCGACCCGTCGGAGCCCTTGGTCCTCACCCCACGATCCCTCAGCGGCGATGACCGCTCGGCTGCACCGGTCGGCGCGATTGCTCGAGGAGCCCTGGTCCGGTGCCTGATCGCCGAGCGGCTGCTCCTCGGCGATGTCGAGCACCCGATGGACGATGCGCTGAGCGCGCTCGAAGGCGCGCCGAGCGAGCAGGCGTTGGTCGAAGCAGTCCACGCTTTGGACCCAGATGCCTTCGCGCTGCTCGCGGCCGAGGTCACTGCGCACGACGAGGTCTTGGGCTCCTGCCTCAGCCGGATCCCGAGCTCGTGGCTGCCTCGTCTCGGCGTTCGAATGTCGATCCCGCTGGTCGGCGGAAGAGTGGTCCTCGCTGGCACCGTGGACGTGATCCTCGGCCCGCCAGCATCGCTCGTTGCATCGACGTGCCTCTTGGACGTCACAACAGCCCCCCTGCGGGACGGAGCCGCCGACCGACTGGGCGGTCTCGCCCTCCTCGAGACGCTACGAACGGGCGCTGCTCCTCTTCGTGCAGCCGCGCTCTCGACAGCGACTGGCGACGATCTCGTCATCGAGATCGACGATGGGGTCCTTGTCGCAGCGCTGCGTCGAATCACCAGCACCGTCGAGAGGAAGCGAGCCGACGCGTCATGACCATGCGACACCCTGTCCC
>CAITOG010000351.1 GCA_903893955.1 uncultured Actinomycetes bacterium | reverse complement strand
CGAGGGCGAGGAGTCGAGGACCCTCTCGGACGAGCTCGGCGACGAACGTCGCTCGTTCCGCCGCCGGCAGGTGACGACTCGCCAGCCAGGCGTAGGTGTCGACCACGTTCGATGCCATGAGGGTGTTCTCGAGGTCGAACACTGCGAGCTGGCGATCCTTCGACAGCGCGTTGGCTCGACCTCGATCGGCTCGGTCTGCCATGACCTGGGTCCCTGGCGTGGTGCGCACGCGAGCGTGCTTGACCACTGAGGGGAGGTGAACGTTGTTGACGTAGTCATCCCAGTCGATGGTGCCCGGATCGAAGGCGAAGGCTTGGCGGTCGCTCTCGTCGAGGGCCTCGAAGAGCGCAAGGCTGCGATCGATCCTGTAGCGAGCCTCGGTCTCGGTGTAGGCACCGTAGAGCTCGACGTAGCCGAGTGCTCGTCGAGCAGTGGCACTTTGCTCCTCAAGTCGAGCCGAGACAGCGGCTCTCTTTCCTCGCAGCGGCAGGTGCACGAGGACCCGATCTATGGCATCGGTCGCTGCAGTGGCGCGCTTGAGCTGCCGCTGGACCCGACCACGGCCGGGGAACGACCATGCTGGGACGCTGATCGGCTGGCCCTGGTCGTCGTAGAGGGGTCGTTCGGTGAACCAGGCTTGGACCAGCTCGACGAGTCGTCCGTAGCGAAGTGGGTTTCGGACTCCCGAAGCGACCTGGTAGACAGCCACCTCGCCGTCCTCGGCGCCGTGAGCGGCAACGGCGATCACGTCCGCGACCACCATGTCGACCGGGATCACGTCGACGATGCCCTCTGGAACGCCGGGGAACTCTCGCAGCAACCCCCGTGCATACGAGATGATGATCGGCTCGGCCATCCGGAACCCGCGGATCCAGCCAGGTACCGGCTCAGCGACCGAAGACTCGATGATCGAAGGTCGCACGATCGAGATCGGCAGGGGAGCAGCGCTCTTGGGCCCGTGGGCTTCGACGAGTGCGCGTTCTCCGAGTGCCTTTGTGTAGGGGTAGGCGTCAGGCCACCCCAGGGCCTGCGAACGGGTGGTCCCGGCGTCGACAAGCTTGGCCCGCACCCACTCCTCGCGCAGCTTCTCGGCTCGGATGGCCAGGACGTGGCTTCCGGCCGAACCAAGCTCGCGTCGGGCTCGCTTGGTGAACTCCGACTGCGTGGGATCACGACGTGACTCGGCTTCGAGGTCGTCGCGCATGCGTCGAGCGGCCTGGACCTCTCGGCGCCAGTCGACATCGACGTCGAATCGATGATCGCCGAGGAGATGCTCCTTGGCCTCGCCCTGGAAGGTCGACGCCACGTAGCAGGTCGAGATCGCGATCATGTGCTCTGGGCCGGTGCGACCGACTTCTTCAGCGAGCTGACGAGCGCGGGCGACCGCATCGGCGACTCGACTTGGTCCGAGGAGGTTGATCTCGACGGCCTGGTCGAGCGGGGAGTCGAAGGACACGGCCGCTGCGGAGTGGATCACGATGTCGCACGCAGAGAGCTCACGGAGGCCTTCGTCGTTGAGGCCGAGGAGGTCTGAGCTGACGTCGCCGGGGACAGCCGCGATACGGCGCTCCATTTCTTCTTGGAACACGTCACCGAGCTCGGCGCGCAGTCGATCGAAGCAGTCATTGCGGACGATCTCCTTCATCGCACGATCGAGCGCAGTCGCCCGTCTGCCAGGGCGCACGAGGAGAACGACGGACGAGTCAGGGATGGTGCGAAGAAGGCGCTCGACGAGCGCGGTGCCCAGGAATCCGGTGCCGCCGGTGACGAAGAACCGCCGGCCGGCGAGCTGCTCTGCGATGGGCATGGCACGTTTCTAGCACCCGCTCTCGAATCTGTCTACCATCTGGTAAGTGACACCTCGGACCTCGGAGCGGATCTTGGAAGCTGCGATGGCATCCTTTGCGACGACGGGCTACGAGGCGACGTCGCTCGATGCGCTCGGCGCCGAGCTTGACGTGTCGAAACAGACCATCCTCTACTGGTTCCCCTCGAAGGAAGCACTGCTGGCTTCGGTCATCGAGCGTGCAGCGAACGAGCTCATCGCAGTGGTGTCGGAATCGCTCATCGCCGCAGGGGAGGGCTTCGATCGGGTCGAGGCGGTGGTTCGCTCTGTGTTCCGCATTGGTGCTCGCAGGCCCCAGGTCCTTGGCGTGCTGCGCGAGGCCACACGGCTCGGGCCGCCAGCAGCGACGCAGATGACGACGGCGCTGGCCCCGATGGTGGAGCGGG
>CAITOG010000350.1 GCA_903893955.1 uncultured Actinomycetes bacterium | reverse complement strand
TGCGTCGGTGGTGGCCAGGGCATGGCGATGATCGTCGAGCGTCTCAGCTAGATCGATCTCGCCTCAGACGAGAGATGCGCGACAGGACCCCCGGCCGCAAGGTCGGGGGTCCTTCGCTGTTCAGGCGCTGGTGCTGCCGGTCTCGACAGCTGAGTCGACAAGGGCCATCAGGCGCTCGTGCTCGGCGTCGTCGACCTCTCGGCCCTCGTCGGGCAGCAGCACCGGGATGCCATCGTTCACCGTGAAGACGACGTGCCGTCGAGGGTTGTAGAGGATGGACTCGTCCTCGAACCACAGCAGCGACCCCTTGTCGGTCGGGTCGGCCAGGATCTCGATGAGCAGACTGTCGAGTGGCATTGGTCTCTCCTTGGTGTCGTTCGTGCAGTGGGTTGACAGGATCAGCTGAGCGATGCGACGAGCTCGAGGACCTCGTCGACGTGTGCCTTGCAGGCAGCAGCATCGGGTGCCTCGACGTTGAGTCGAAGGAGCGGCTCGGTGTTCGACGGGCGCAGGTTGTACCACCAGTCGCCGCAATCGACAGTGAGGCCGTCAAGGCGATCCACAGTCCCACCGGCTGCGATGACGTGCTCAGCCACCGCCTCGACCGCGCCAGCGGGGTCAGGCACCTCGGTGTTGATCTCGCCAGAGGCGACGTAGCGCTGGAAGGGCTCGAGCATCACCGAGAGCGGCTGGTTGGACACGCTCATGAGCTCTAGGACGATCATCGCTGTGATGATCCCCGAGTCTGCTCGGTAGTTGTCCCGGTAGTAGTAGTGACCGGAGTGCTCGCCGCCAAAGACCGCACCGGTCTCCGCCATGATCTGCTTGATGAACGAGTGACCGACCTTGGTGCGGACCCCGATCCCACCCTTCTCTGCGATCACCTCCGGCACCGTGCGTGAGCAGATCAGGTTGTAGAGCACAGTCCCGCCAGGGTTCTTGTCCAAGATCGCACTCGCCACGAGCGCAGTGGTGAGTGAGCCCGAGACAGGCTCCGCCTTCTCGTCGATCAAGAAGACGCGATCTGCATCGCCGTCGAAGGCGAGGCCAACGTCGGCCCCAGCGGCGAGGACCGCAGCCTGGAGATCGACAAGGTTCTCCGCCTGGATCGGGTCTGCAGGGTGGTTCGGGAATGTCCCGTCGAGCTCCGGGTAGAGAATCTCGACGTCGAAGGGGAGTCCTTCGAAGATCAGTGGTGCGACAAGGCCGCCCATCCCGTTGGCGGTGTCGCAGATCACCTTGAGCGGTCGCAGAACAGAGGTGTCGACGAAGGAACGGACGTGGTCGGCGAACTCGGGAAGCATCTCGCGAGAGGTGAGGCCTCCTGTGCCGCCCGTCGCCGGCTCGGCCAGGAACCCTCGGGTGAGCTCCTCGATCTCGGTCAGCCCGGTGTCTCGACCGATGGGCTTAGCGCCAGCCAGGCACAGCTTGATGCCGTTGTACTGCGCCGGATTGTGCGAGGCCGTGAACATCGCGCCGGGTGCGTCAAGCGAGCCCGCCGCGAAGTAGAGGAAGTCGGTTGACGCCATCCCGAGGTCGATCACGTCGACGCCGGCAGCGTTCGCGCCTTGAGCGAACGCCTTGGTCAGCGTGACCCCAGAGGGACGCATGTCGCGTGCCATCAGCAGGGTCGAGGTGCCGCAGAACGTCGCCACTGCTGCGCCGATCGCTCGACAGAGCTCCTCGTCGATCTGATCCGGATAGGTGCCGCGGATGTCGTACGCCTTGAAGACTTGGGAGGGGTCGGCCATAGGGCCACAGCCTAGGCCACGGCATTGCCCATCCCCCTGAGGACCACGGGGATTTCACCCGGGGCCACCATTTGTTCACGAGGCCGTTTGCTAGGTTGTGCCCGTGAAAGCACCCCGGCAGATCTTGCTGTCGCTAAGCGTCGCGGCGCTGGCCGGTGTGGGCTTGAGCGCATGCTCCTCGAGCCAGCCGCCAGACGCGTCTAAGTTGCTCGCCACATCTCAGCAAGAGGCGAACAACAGCTACTCGGTGTCCTATCGGCTTGTCGCGACGTCCAAGCCCACGAAGGCAAACCCACACCCCGACGTCGAGACCATCGCCTCAGAACTCTCCCCCACCACCTCGGTCGAGTCCGTCCGTTTCGCGAGTGGCAACGGGGATCTCGACGCCAAGCTGGTGGACGGCATCGTCTACTTCAGAGGCGCCGCAAACATCTTGGCGACTGCCCTCGGGCTCCCCACCGCTGCCGCACAGCACTACGCCGGGCAGTGGATCTCGATCCCGGACACCAATCCCAACTTTGCGGCGATCACAGGCACGTTGAATCTCAGCACCCAAGTCGGGCTGCTCTATCCGGCTGGCAAGGTGACGATCGGTCCCGAGCAGACGTTCCATGGTCACCAGGTGTGGCCGCTCTCCGGGTCCTCAACCCCTGACGTCTCTCGCAAGGCTGGTGTCACCCGGATCCTCATCGACGAGAAGACCAACCTGCCGGTGGCGAGCGGCGTCGTGGCGATCAACCACAACAACCAGCAGTTCTCGGAGGCCGCAAGCTTCTTGGCCTGGGGCGGTCACGTCCAGGTGAAGGCTCCGACCACATCAGTCCCCATCGATACGGCGCTCGCCTACCATTGAGCCGGTGAGCTTTTCGACAACTGGTGTGACCGTCTGGCTGACCGGACTCTCCGGAGCTGGCAAGACCACCACCGCCCGCCAGGTGATCAATGACTTGAAGACGCAGCACGTCTCCGCGATTCTGCTTGATGGCGACGAGCTTCGCGATGGCCTCAGTGAAGGGCTCGGGTTCACAGCCGAAGGTCGCGCAGAGGCCGTCCGCCGCGCCGGTGAAATCGCCTTGATCGCTGCGAAGCAGGGCATCGTCGCCATTGTGTCGATGGTCTCCCCTCACGAGGCCCCCCGGCAGCTCGTACGCCAGCGACACGACGAAGCCGGGATCACGTTCATCGAGGTCCATGTCGCCACGCCGATAGAGGTCTGCGAGGAGCGCGACCCAAAGGACCTCTACCGCCGAGCTCGCGCTGGGCAAGAATCGTCGTTGACCGGCGTCCAGCAGTCATACGAGAAGCCGACCGATCCCGAGCTGCGGCTCTCCACCTCCACGCTCAGCCCTTCTGAGGCGTCGATGCTGATTCTCGAGAAGATCGGGCTCGGCCTGCCGACCTGACGGGGCTGCGAACTCAGCACGCCCCAGGGACTTGCCCGATCTCGACGGCACCGTCGAAGCCAAGCGAGGTGTGGTAGAGAAAGCTCGTCGCGATGCCAGTCGGCGGCGTGAACGTGAACGACGAGCCAGCAGCAATGGTCTGAGACTTGAACGGCGGGGGCACCTGATCAGTCCAGATCCTGACTGCCTTCGTGGTCAGGTTGGTCCACGTCATCGGTGCACTGACACATGCCTCGAGGTCTTGGGGAAGAATCCCCTTCTTCGTCAGAATGATCTGACGCCCGTTGTCCCGGGCCGGAAGGATCGGCTTGCCGGCGGCATCCGTCGGGACATTGATGCTGACGCCATTGATGATTGTCGTCGGCGTGACGACCTGCGGCGGAGCGACATACGCGGTTGTCGGGGTGGTGGCCTTGGAGGTCGACGAACTCGACGAGGAGTTACCCGAGCACGCGGCAGCGCCGAGGCAAAGTGCCACGAGAGTTGCCGCCACCAGAGGAGAGGTCAGCCGCTTCATACCGTCGAGGGCATCAACTGGTAGAGGTGTGAGTAGAACATGAGGGCGATGGCAAGGATTGTGGGCGTGGAGAGGATGTAGATCACCAGGACGTAGCGCCGGGCACGCTGGTAGACCACAACGCTCCCTGCCAGCGCTGCGACGAGGAGCGCTCCCCACAGGATTGTCGGGAGCATCTGGTTGCTGTCGCCTGAAATGCCCAGCTCCGTCGAGGATGGCGGCGTCTTGGGTCGTGCTGCTGCGGCAGGTGAACTCATCAGTTTCGCGACGACGTAGAGCTGGTCCCCTCCGGTCATCGAAGAACTCGTGATCAGAGTCAAGCGTGCAGCCTTCGTTGGCGACGCCGGCGACGTGCCACCCGTCGAGGCGAGCTGCGCGGGTCTAATCACCTTGTAGCGGAACACGCCCAGTCCGCTGATGACCTTGATCCGATCGCCGACTACCAGCTGATTGATGTGGGCGAATGGAGCACCAGAGGTGTAGCGACGCCCTGCGATAACTGCGTTCCCCTTGGTTCCAAGTCGGGCGGTCTGGGGCATCGTCCCCGGGCCGGAGGTCAGATCCTGCGGCGAGGTGCCTTGTACGACGACCTGATCGATGCCGAGGGCAGGCACCGTCAGCACAGCGACCGGTTTGCCGGACCCAGGAATCGCTCCTGAGAGGGGGACTGCTCCCGCCGGCGTGGTGAACACATTGAGCAGTTGGCGCTGCTTTCGCTGCTGCTGCAGCGAGGTGAAGCCGAACAAATAGAACAAGAACAGCAAGAACGCCATCCCGATAGTGAGGAGCGTCAGTCCGATGGCTCGCCGCGTTGTGGCGCGGCTCGCTCTGCGTTCGTCTGACAGCGGGTCGTGAGAATCGTCGCCCTCGCGATCGTCAGACACCGCCTCGAGTTCTTCGTCGTCTTCGACGGCGAGATCAATCGTCACCGACGGTCTCCCCAGGGTCACCTGACGATGCTACCGATGGTCGGAGCTTGCGGAAGGCTGTGGCGATGCTCCCCCACAGCAGCACGATGGCGCCGAGTGCCATCGCGAGGAGGCCGAGGAGGATGACCGTCGGCACGAGCATCCTGCTCGAACTTGAGGTCAGGAGCAACGTCCCGTACAAGGGGGACGACGAGGGAACCTTCGCGTCGGTGCGAAGTCTCGACGCCGCCCTAGCCAACGACTTCTGGAGCGTCCCAAAGGCGTTCGACTGAAGAGACGGCGAATACGAGTTCCCATATGAGGACGTGCCTGTGCCAGATCCCGAGGTACTTGACGAGGCGAGCTGCGGCAGCACGTCGGTGATCTTGAAGTTCGGATTACCAATAGCAGTGGCCACCTCGGCGGTCGCCTGCTTGTAGAGGTCAGATGTCAGGGGGAAGTAACCAGGAGGAAGATCGGCGACTGACGATCCACCGGTCGTGTCGAGCACCGAGGTGAGCGCGTTCTGAATCGCTGTCTTCTGGGCCGCAGGCATCGTGTCGGTCGACACCACGGCGTAGATCACCATCGGCATCGCGTAGGCCTTGGTGTCGGTGGTGTTCGAGTAGTTGTACTTGAGCGTGCCGTCAGAGTTGTACGTCGAATCGGCGAGCGCTGCGTAGATCGAGTCCTTGGTCGGCGCCTGGAAGGTGCCTGACGCATTGAGGAGGGCTGCATTCGAGTAGCCCAGATAGTCAGACCACGACAAGGGCATCGGGGCGAATCCGGATGCCGGGTTGCTCGCGCCGCTTCCTGGGCTCGGGACTGCCCCGTAGAGCGCCTTCGTCTGATCGAGCGGGCTTACGCCTGCTGACCACCACGTTCCGGAGATGTTCTCGGCGGGCCACATGTTGGTCTGTGGGCAGGTCGTCGTCGAGTGCCCTCCTGCGGTGAGGCCATTCATGAACTCTTGAGCAGGCGTGAGCGCTTCTGTGTA
>CAITOG010000349.1 GCA_903893955.1 uncultured Actinomycetes bacterium | reverse complement strand
TCGAGGCCCTCGTTGTCGGTGATTGGCTCGACGATGGCAAGCCCGGCGTCGAGAGATCGACCGGGGCCGACTGCACGGTGACCACCTCGGCGTCTTTGCACTCGATGAGATCCTTGAAACTGACGATCACCTCGAGTCCTGAGGTGGCAACGAGGCACCCGCACCCAGCCGCTTGCTGCATGGTCGAGGCCACCGCTGCCTTCCGCTAGCGACGGCCCGCTCAGTGGTCTGACCTCAAGTCCTCGAGGCCGGCAATCGGGGTCGTCAGCGCCACATGCAGGCGAGCACCTCGTCCACGGTCCCCGGCGCGGGGGAGGTGCAGGGGGTGACGCGAGCGGTCAGCTGCGAGGACGGTGGCGGCAGCGGTCGCTGGAGGCGCCAGACCCACGCGTCTGCCTCGTGGGTCGGCCGGGAGGCCGTGATGGCGGTGAAGTACGCGACTGCCCACCCGGTCGGCCGGCCGGCGGCGTTGACGCCGAGGTGGTGCTGGTTGGGGACCACGATCATCGTGACCCCCCAGGAGCGCAGCGCGGACCGCATCGCCGCCACGGAGGTCGCCCCGGCCAGGACGGGCGCCGGTCCCAGTGGGGTCCCCGCCGCCGCCAGCGCCGCCACGGCCGGGCCTCCTCGGGCCGCCGATCCGGCCGGGCCGCCGACGCCGGCCTGCTTCCAGTGCATCCCCGTGGTCGCCTGCCATGCCTGAGACGCCTGTCGGCCGGAGGCCGGATCGGGGTAGACGAGGAGCACCTGCGTCGGGCGCAGCGTCGTCCCCACGGTGCGGAACCACAGGGGCGTAGCGACGGGGTTCGCACTGAGCGGGAGGACCGGGGCGAGGACGAGGACGTTGGGCAGGAGCATCGCCACGATGGCGAGTGCCCCGGCGAGGCCTCGTGACCACCGGGGTGCCCGGCGCCAGCGCAGCAGTGCGGCGGACCACAGGCCATCGATCGTCCGCCCGGCGATCAGCAGCGCGCACAGGAGCGTCACGACGATGAAGCGGCTCTCCACGACGTTGTCGAGCATCGGGAGGTGGCGGAGCAGCCGCCACGGTGCCCAGGGCTGGTCCAAGGGCGTCATGGCGGCCAGCGCCGAGGCGAGCCCGACGGCGCCGAGCAGCTGCACGACGCCATCGCGCCGCCGCAGCAGCAGGCCGCCGAGGGCGATGATCACGACGCTGACGCCGAGGTAGGAGCTGCTCGGGAGGAGGTGGCCGCGGTGGCTCCCGAAGGTGTGCTGGATGCTCATCTCGAAGGAGGAGCCGATCGAGGACACCAGGCTGCCGGGCGTCGTCCCGAGCAGCCAGATTTGGGCACCGGACCAGATCGGCCCGGTCAGGTGGGCGCGACCGGCGGCGTAGAGCCAGAGCGGGACGGCGAGCAGGGCGACGGAGGCCCCGGCCGCGGTGCCGAGGGCCACGCAGACGTGCCGACGGACGCTCCGGTCCGCACCTCGCATGACGAGGGCGAGCGGGACGACCACGGCGGTCGCGCACAGGGCGGTGATCAGGAGGATCTCGACGCTCACGAAGAACTGCAGCGCGACCACCCCCGCGAGGAGCACGCCGGCGACCACGGGACGTAGCCGACGGGTCCGGAGGATGTCCTCGAGCAGCAGGGCGATCAACGGCGGGCCGGCGAGGAACGCCAGGTTGAGCTGGCCCACCGCCACCGGATCGATCAGGAACGGCGAGAATCCGAAGGCCAGGCCGACGAGCACGGCGATCGTCGAGCGGCTGACGAAGCGCTGGCACAGCACGCACATGGCCAGCGCCGATGCGACCGGGGCCGCGGTGAGCGCCAGGTTCATGGCGAGGACGGGCCCGAGGGCCAGGGTGAGCGGCGCCATCGGGAGCGTGACCCCGAGGACGCTGGCGTCGTTGAGGAGGTTGATCCCGACCGGGTGGTTCAGCCAGTTGCTCCACACCATCGCGTGGCCGTGCGTGAGGGCGTAGGCGGGCCACTCGAAGAACCAGAGGGTCCGCGCCGCGTCCCCACAGCCGCAGCTCGTCATCTGCGTGGGGTTGGCCGACCACACGTTCCACCACAGCGCCACCGCCAGCACCAGGTAGAGGGCGAGCGCCAGCACCACGGTCTTCCCGCGGCGGCCGGGCCATGTCCCGTCGGTCGGCGGTACGTCCACGTCGGCGTCCCTCGGTGGCCGCGCCGCGGCGGGCCGATGCACCGGGCCCCGCCGGGTGCGCCGCTGGGCTGAGGGGATCGCGTCCATGTGTGCTGCAACCTACGACCCGCCACCGGGCCGTGCCACGACCGACGGCGAGGTCGCCTGGCCCCGGGGTCAACTAGCCCATGGTCGCCAGGATCTCGGCCACCATCGCCTCGGTAGTCTCTGGATGGAGAAAGGCGAAGAGGGACACGGTCTCGCCCAGCCACTTCGTGGGCGTGACGAAGCCGACCTGCTCGGCCAGCAGCCGGGTCGACCAAGGCGCGTACTCCTCGTCGGTCCAGCCGATGCGGCGGAACAGCACGATGGAGAGCCCCGGGGGCCGCACCATCGCGAGGTGCTCGCTGGCGGTGATCATCTCGCCAGCCCGCTCGGCGATGGCGATGCCCGCGTCGACGACGGCCCGGTAGGCGTCGGTGCCGTAGACGCAGAGCGAGAACCAGATCGCCATCCCGCGCTCCCGCCGCGTGAGGTGGACGGCGTAGTCGGTGGGGTTCCACTCCCCATGGTCCTCGTGGATCGCGGCGAACTGCTCGAAGACTTCCATCCTTTTGACGCTGCCGAGGGATCTGACCGACCGGCGATACATGTGTCACCTAGCGTTCGGAGCGTCGGAGGGTCCGCAGGCTGCGACAGCACGTTTGCGACACCACTGCGACACTAAACAACGC
>CAITOG010000348.1 GCA_903893955.1 uncultured Actinomycetes bacterium | reverse complement strand
GCTCCCAGTCGACGCGCGGCTTGTAGTAGTAGCCCTCGAGATACGCAGCCGAGGACAGCTTGAGCAGGTTCTTGTAGCCCTGCGTCGTCTCAGCCAGCAACGTCAGGTGGTAGTAGAGCTTGTTGCCGCCGTCGCTGTCCCCACCGCCGTCATCGATCTTGCCGCGGCGCACTGGGCGCTCGAAGCGGGAGTCGGCCGCCATGTACGCCTCGGTGCCGATGATCGGATTGATGCCGTTGGCGTGGCAGGCCTTGTAGAAGTCAAGGACGCCGTACATGTTGCCGTGGTCGGTGATCCCGAGCGCAGGCTGGCCATCTTGTGCAGCCGCCGAGACCAGGTCCCCGATCCTCGCCGCGCCGTCGAGCATTGAGTACTCGGTGTGGGTGTGGAGATGGGTGAATGACCTGGACAACTCGGTACCTTCCTCCACGGGTCCGACCGCCCTGCGGGATTCGTGAACTACATGCGTGCAACTCCGAACCTAGCGCGCTCGCCGGGCTCGCACAGAAGTGCGGTCTGCCCTTGCGGGAGCCTCAGAGATAGGTGCCGGGGCGCACCTGGTTCGCCGCCTCACCACCAGGCAGGCCCTGCTGGCGCATCTGGTCGAGCTGCGCTCGAGCCGCCATCTGCTGGGCCATCAGGGCCGCCTGGATCCCGTGGAAGAGACCCTCGAGCCACCCCACCAGCTGGGCTTGTGCAACCCGCAGCTCTGAGGAGGAGGGGATCTCGTTCTCGAATGGTGGGACCATCCGCAGCAGCTCCTCGCGAAGATCCTCCGACAGCCCTGCGGCCAGCTCGACGATGGAGGTCTCGTAGATCTCCTTGAGACGAGTTCTCCCCGCCTCATCGAGCGGCGCTGCTCGGACCTCGTCGAGGAGCTGCTTGACCATCGAGCCGATCCGCATCACCTTGGCCGGTTGCTCGATCAGCTCCGACGACGCTGCCTCATCCGTCGACTCCTCAGGGGGCAAAAGCACCTCGTCGGGAGCCACTGCACCGTCGATTCCTGTGATGTCGTCCATGATGCTCGGATGCTACCGGCCGCTCGAGGAACGTGATAGGGAGCGGTCAGAGGACGCAGAGCGGCACCAGCATCTCCTCGCTCGTCAACGACCCATGACGGCTGCGCATTCGATGCTCGTTGGGCTCGGCAGGATCTCGCACGTAACGGTCGGTGAAGGGGATGACAGCGATGTCGCCGAGCCGCTCCAAGACCCCGGGCGCCACAGGCCCCAGCAGTCCAAGATCGATCACCTCGTCGACGGTCAGCACCCAGCAGTCATCGGCGAGCGGTCCGGCGAGGTCAGCGGCAACGGCGCGGGCATCGCCGGCAACGTGGAGCCATCGGAAGCGACCCTCTCCCGTCATCCGTTGCACCTTGTCGAGCACTTCTGATGGCAGCTCGATGCGGGCGTCGCCGACGTCGACCTGCCCATGGTCTGAGGTCACCACGAGCGCGCACTGGCTCTCGAGCGAGGCTCGAAGCTTGGCAATGAAGGCATCGGTCGAGGCGACCTCCGCCAGGTACTGCTCGCCGAGGCCGCTTGCGTGCGCCACCTTGTCGATCCCGTCGTAATAGACCACCACCAGAGGCGACGATGCCGCGGCCTCCCTGACGACGCCAGGCACGTCAGCCAGCGAGTCGGTTCCCCGGTAGTCGACGCCACGCAAGTGCGCCATCGTGAAACCACTGTGCTCGAAGTGGGCCTTGCCCACGTAGGGCACGCCGCTCAGGATCGGCTCGATCGGCTGCACCTGTGCAGGTGGCAGCACGAGGGTGGCGTCGTCCTTGCCCACCCGCCATCCCAAGGACTGAAGGATGTCGGGGCCGAACGTCATCCGGTAGCCAACGATCCCATGGGCGCCCGGCG
Source organism: uncultured Actinomycetes bacterium (assembly GCA_903893955.1). GTDB lineage: Bacteria > Actinomycetota > Acidimicrobiia > Acidimicrobiales > RAAP-2 > CAIUMH01. Next base: position 1,202 of record CAITOG010000348.1, on the reverse strand, counting down.
GGACGCCGGTGGTCAGGCTCGTCAGCGCCGCAGCCGTCGTGGAGGGTGCCACCGAGGTGATTGGCTCGAGGCGAGCCGCCATGAGGGTTGGCGATTGAGCGGCATGATCGACCAGCTGGCGGTCGCCGAGACCATCGAGCACGACCAGCACCACAGTGCTCGCCCCTGACACTGCGTCGCCGAGGTCAGCCAGCGCCGACCCCTCGCCCCGAATCGCTCGCACCACGTTGGTGATGCTGCGATCGGCGTAGTCGGGAACAACCATCGGCATCGGCACGGCTGCCCATCCTACGAGCCGAGTGACCAGGTGGAGGGAGCGGTAGCATCACACTTGTGAAGGTCTCAACCCGAGGTGACTATGCAAGTCGTGCGCTGCTCTCCCTGGCGCTCCATGGGGCGACACAGACGCCGACCTCGGTTCGAGACATCGCTGATCGAACCGGACTCCCCCAGCCCTATCTCGAGCAGATCCTCCTCGCTCTCAAGGGAGCAGGCCTCGTCCGCTCCAAGCGCGGCGTCGGTGGCGGCTACGTGCTGGCGCGGGAGCCTGATGCCATCTCCTTGGCCCAGATCGTTGCCGCTGTCGATGGCCCGATCGTGGCCGGCGACTTCGGCGAACCGCACGAAAACGGCGCATGTGACCATGAGGGTCAGTGCATTTTGCTCGCCGTGTGGGCGGAGGTTGGCGAGCAGATCAGATCGCAGCTCCAAAGCCTCACGTTGGCCGACATGGTCAGCCGCTCCCAGGGGATCGTCCCAACCTCCTGAAAGCAACGACAGCGAGTTCCTCGAGAAACTCCTGCGTGGTGGGAATACTCCTAGCTGCGTAGTGGTTATGTATGATCGAAACCACACGACGCACCACGTCGTCACTCGCTGAGCCCGGGAAGTTGGGGGGGCTCCTCGTGCTGGGTGAAGGACGGCTCCTCGGTGCTTGAGCAGCAGAAGGAGCGCAAGATGAGCAACCAGAGGCGTTCGACCACAGCAATGGCGGACAGCCTGGGTCTCCTGCTTCGAGACCTCGACCGCTACCCAATGCCCAACTACGACGAGCAAGTCGAGCTGGCAAAGCGGGTTGCGGCAGGCGATGACGAGGCGAAGCAGCAGATGGTGGCGGCCAACCTGCGGCTCGTGCTGCACTGGGCCCGTCGCTACCAAGACCGCGGCGTGGAGATGGTGGATCTCGTCCAAGAGGGCACCTT
>CAITOG010000347.1 GCA_903893955.1 uncultured Actinomycetes bacterium | reverse complement strand
TAGGTGCCTGTCACCGCCACCACGACTGCCAACGTTGCCTCAGCGACGACGAGCAGCAGTACTCGACGTTGGTCGGAACGGACGGCGGCGAGCGACGAGGTGATCACGACTGCGCCCACCCGGTGACCTCCCGAGACGAGCGGCGACGCGAGGGCCAAGACAGGCACGTTCGAGCTGCTCACCGTCGAGATCGTCGACGTAGCGGGAGGATGCGAGAGGAGCTGCGTGATCGGAGGGGACGAAAGGAGCGGGGTTGCGCCCTGCGAGCCCACTCGGTCGCCACTGGGGGTCTGCAGGACGATCTCGTTTCCCGATGGCAGCGCTGTCACCGAGAGGTAGCTCAGCGCCCACGCATCGATCGACTGCGCGCCCCGCGCCGAGACCGACCGGACGACGTCTCGCAGCTGGGCGGAGATCTCGGCCTTGGCCCGCGATGTTGCTCGAGAAGAGAATGAGAACCAGGTGATGAACGCACTGGCGCCGAGCACGAGCACAAGGAGGACGGCGAGCGCAGCTGAGAGGCGGCCCGCTGTGCCAAGCCGTCTGCGGGGTCGGCTCAACGGTCGACGTGCTCGGTCGTCGTGGTCGCGGAATCTTCAGTGGTCGTCGTGGTCGAGGGGGGCGGTGCCGTCGACGTCGGAAGAGGAGGCAGCGTCGTTGCGGTCTGGCCCTGGATCTCGGTGACGACAGGGCGTTGAGTGACCACGATGGTCGACGTCGGCGACGATGTCGAGACGGGGATCGACGTGGGCGTCGAAGTTGTCCCGATGTCGATGACCTTCGGAATCGACACCTGTGGCGTCGAACTGGCTGCAATCGCGATGCCGAGGACGAAGGCAGTCACCAGCACCGCCGCAGCGGCGAGACCTCGCCACGCCCATCGGCGATCGCCGGTGTTCTGGGTTTCGGCTGCTGCCATCCCTCTATCGTGCACCACCTGGCGCCCCTTGGCGTGGCGGCGCGAGAGCCCTGAGCAACCGTGCCGAGAGGGCCAGCGCCACGACGATTCCGGCGACCCCCGCGTAGACGAAGCGAAGGGAAGTGGTGTCTGAACCGGTCGTGAGCCCATGGATAACCGCTGTGACGAGCACCAGCCAGGAGAGTCGGTGGATCTGCAACCAGCGCACTCTTCCCAGGCGGCCTGCCATGCGGGCCGTCCCGCCGACCACGAGCATCAAGAGCAGGGCGCAGGTCCCCAACGCCACCGGCACCGTTCGATATGTCGAGGCCCCAGGGACGAGAGCGCCAAGCCAACCGATGTGTGCCCAGGGATCGAGGGCCATGGCGGTGAGGTGGGCGATGACGAGCATGAACGTTGCTGCACCGAGGGTCGAGTGCACCTTGGTGACTGTCAGCGGCTTGATCGGCATGATCTTGGCGCGAAGCGGGTGGCGGATCATGACCCCAAACGAGACGAGCGCAGCCAGGCTCAGCAATGAGGCGAGCCCGAGACCGCGGCCCAAGATCCACGACGCCTTGCCGCTGTGGATCACCGGACCGATCGAGCTTGCCAGGGCACGGCCGAGCAGGAGCGATCCAGCGAGGATCGCGCCGTAGCCGGCGACCACCGCGCCCGAGGTGCGTTGCGCTGCCATCAGGCCCTCGTCCAGATGGTTGCCGCTTCGAATGGCGGTGTCATCGAGATGCTGCCGACCTCATCGATCCACAGCGCGGCCAGATCGTGAGTCTGGCAGAACGACGCCACCCGATCGACTCCTTCCAAGAAGGCCACCTTGGCGAGGACATCGGACTCTGCGACCGTCGAGGCCAGAACCGTCACTGAGCGCAGACCAGTTCCCCCAGGCTCTCCTGTCACCGGGTCGATCAGATGATGCGCTGCCTGCTCACCGACACGCCACCGACGGACCCGCGTCGAGCTCGTCGCCCAGGCGCCTGCCTCGAGCTCCACGACCGCAATCGGCTCCGCTCCGTCGTCAGGGTCCTCGATCCCGATCTGCCACTTTCGATGACTTGTCGGCGCAGCCACGGCGATGCCATCGCCGCCAAGATCGACGATGCCAGAGAAGCCAGCTGCAGCCAGCACGGCAGCGGCCCGATCGGCGGCGAGACCCTTGGCGATGCCGCCGAGATCGACCGGCGTCCCCCCGAGGCACACGGTGCCTGCCTCGGGGTCGATGGTCGGACACCACAGGTCACTCCGTCGCCCAGCAGGCACCAGCTCGCGGGGCGACACCATCGATGAGAAGGTCCGGTCGTAACCGAGGCGCTCGAGGTCAGAGAGGACCCGAGGATCAAAACGGCCTGCCGACCAGGTCGAGGCGGCAAGCGCCGCCGAGAGTGCGTCGAGCAAGGGCGGCACGACGACCTGCGTGCTGTTCGGCGCTGCGTTGAGGAGGCTCAGATCGCTCGATGGGTCAAAGCGTGTGCACGCACGCTCATAGGCCGCAACGACGCCAATCGCGGCTGTGACGGCGGCGCGGCGATCGCCCTCGCCGGCCACGAAGATTCGCAGCGGCGAAGCCATCGCCAGGCCCTCATAGGTCTCGACCTCGATGTCGAGCTCAGCCAGCACCAGATGCACCCGTGACGACGGTGGTGGGCGGGCTCGTGACCGGCGTCGTCACCGGTGGTGCCGTGGTGGGCGGGCTGGTGACCGGCGTCGATGCTCCCGACGAGGAGACGGGCGCCACATAGCTCCCGCCACTCGGCGCTGCGGCGGCAGGCCCTGTCGTCGCCGATCCCGACCCAACGGCGGGTGCCGTCGTCGTCGTGACGGCGGCGAGGGCGCTGCGCTCTGCTGCGATCTGCG
>CAITOG010000346.1 GCA_903893955.1 uncultured Actinomycetes bacterium | reverse complement strand
GGGCAGGAGGGGCTGTCGTGGGAGTTGCGACCTTCGTCACAGATGTCACCGGCGGTTCGCCGCCCTTTCGGGTCGAGGCCTATGACGGCTCGAGTGCGGGGCCACGAGACGCACGGCTCACGATTCGGATCACCAAGCCCGAGGCGATCGCACGGATCGTCACCAGACCTGGCGAGCTCGGCCTGGTCAGGGCCTATGTGAGTGGGGACATCGAGCTCGACGGTCCGATCTACGAGCTCTTCGAGCTCGAGGCCCCCTCGATCCGTCGCCTCCTTGATCCTGCGCTCTTCTATCGCTTCTACAGCGAGCTCGGCCCCGGTGTGCTCAAGCCGCCACCACCCCCGAGCATCGAGGCTCGGCCAAAGGGTGCGCTGCACAGCCGTGGGCGTGACAAGGAGGTCGTCTCACATCACTATGACGTCTCGAACCGCTTCTATGAGCTCTTCCTCGGCCCATCGATGACCTACTCGTGCGCTGTCTTCGACGATCCCGTTGAACCGCTCGAGGTCGCGCAGGCCAGCAAGGTGGATCTGATCGCGCGCAAGCTCGGCTTGGCGTCCGGGATGAAGCTCCTCGATGTGGGGTGTGGCTGGGGCTCGATGGCGATCCACGCCGCTCGTCACTATGGCTGCCGGGTGGTGGGCGTGACCTTGGCCGAGCAGCAGCAGCGCTATGCCACCGAGCGGGCTGCTCGAGCGGGCGTCGGTGACCTCGTGGAGTTCCGTCTCCAAGACTTCCGAGACGTCGTAGACGGGCCGTTCGACGCCATCAGCTCGATTGGGATGTTCGAGCACGTCGGTCGTCGGTCGATGGAGACCTACGTCGGCCAGCTCTTCGGGCTGCTCGCCCCGGGTGGTCGGCTGCTCAACCATGCCATCGGGCGTCCTGCCACGCGAGAGGAGAACCCGGCCCCTCGCCGAAGCCGCGAGCTCGTGCGACAGATCCAGATCGCGGCCGGCATGCGGGGTCCCTCGAGGGTCCAAAGCGCCTTCATGGATCGCTATGTCTTCCCTGACGGGGAGCTCCACGAGGTCGGCACGGTGGTCTCGATGCTTCAGACCCACGGCTTCGAGGTCCGACATCTCGAGTCGATCCGCGAGCACTATGCGCTGACGCTCCGTCGGTGGGTGTCGAACCTCGAAGCGAACCTTGAGGAGGCGATCGAGCAGGTCGGGGTCGAGAGGGCTCGGGTGTGGCGGCTCTACATGGCTGGCTCCGCGGTGGGGTTCGAGCGAAACCACCTCCAGGTCCACCAGATCCTGGCGGCGAAGCCGGTGGCGGGCAGGAGCGGCCTCGAGCTGCGTGAGCGCTACGACCGATCACCGGGGGAGCTGGCGCCAGACTAGAGATCCGGATCGAGACGCTCGAGGATCGTGCTGGCCGCCCGCCAGACGGCCGTCGTCGACCGCTCGATCTCCGTCGCGACGTCTGCCCCTTCGCCCAACCACGATGCGACGTAGCCCGCCGAGTAGGGCCCGGCGTCGACGCCGAGGGCGCCGAGGACGACGAACGCGGTCGATTCAGCCTCGATCTCCGCTTGCCGACGGTCAGCGTGGTGCCGATGGAGGAGGAAGTGCGCAAGCTCATGGCAGAGGGTCTTGGTCGACTGAAGGGGTTCGGCGAGCTCCGAGAGGACGACCGTTGAGGATCCCCAGCGAAGCTCTCCGTTGACGCCTGGCGGCAGGGAGTCTGTGGTGACCTCAAGGCCGAGCGATCGAGCGACGACGTGGAGCCGACTGAGCAGGTCAGCTGGATCCTGGCCGGTGAGGAGGCTCACGGGCTCTGGCAGGTCCTCGCCGTTGGTCTGCGAGATGTCGAACACTGTGACCCACCGGAACCCAGTGAGGCGGGCGGCACCCTCGTCGTCGGCGGGCCGGACCATCGGCGCCAGGATGGTGATCCCACGTTCTCCCTTGCGGACTTGGCGGCCAAGCGATTGCCAGGTTCTGAAGCCAGCGACGTAGGAAGCCTCTGGTCGCTGCATCGAGATCAGCATCACATTGCGGGGGCTGTAGCGATGGAAGCGGGACTGGGCCCGCAAGTAGCGAGCCCATCGCTCTGAACTGCGAAGCGAGAGGACCTGCCCGGTCAGGTCATCAAGCAGCGCGAGCCTGTCGGGACGGTTGGTGGTGAGGATCGATGCCATGGCGCCCAACGGTCGAGGACGTGCGCTGGCATCGCGCTCAATTGTGCGCCGTGAGGCAGGCGATCAGATGATCGTCCCTGCGCCACCATCGGGGGTGGTCACCTCGAGTCCTGCGGCGGCCCATGCCGTCATGCCGCCGTCGAGGTTGGACACAGCGAACCCTTTCGCGACGAGGAATTCGGCGGCCTTCTGCGACCGCCCGCCGAGCCTGCACACCACCACGTACTCGCTCTGCGCATCCAGCTCGTCGGCTCGCTGCTCGAGCTCGGGCAGCGGGATGAAGAGCGAATCGGGGGCAAAACCAGCAGCACGCTCGTCGTCGTTTCGGACGTCGAGGAGCAGCGCGCCGTCGAGGAGTCGCTCGGTGGCGAGGAGAGGAGAGAGCTGCGGGATCTGAGGTGAGTCTGCGGTCATGGGCGTCTATCGTGCCAGACATGGGGACAGGTGGCGATTCACAGGGCCGGTTGGGGATCGGGGGGCTGCTCGACCTGCTCGACGGTCCGAGCGATGTCCAGATCGTCGACGTGCGCGAGCCGGATGAGTATCGCGATTGGTCGATCCCAGGGGCGCACAACATCCCGCTTGGAGCCCTTGGCGGACGAGTCGGTGAGATCGGTCCGGGGCTGATCGTCACGGTCTGCGCCAAGGGGAGCCGTGCCGAGGAGGCCAGTCGGGTGCTCTTCGAGCACGGCCGAGACTCTCTCGTGCTTGAGGGCGGCATGACGGCCTGGGCGGGAGCGTACGACGACGTGGCGATCACCATCGGCGATGCCACCGTCGTGCAGATCCGACGTCGGGGGAAGGGGTGCCTGAGCTATGTCATCGGCGCCGGAACGTCGTGTCTCGTCATCGATCCGTCGCTCGACATTGAGCGGACGCTTGCGGTGGCTCGGGCACGGGGCTGGCGGGTTAGCCATGTGGCAGACACGCACCTCCATGCTGATCACCTGAGCGGCGCTGTTCTCCTTGCAGAGACCACGGGAGCAACGCTGTTGGGCGGTGCGCCGCCACGCGACGGTGCCGCAGGCATTGAGTTCAAGTTGAGCGCAGACAGCGATGCCGTTGTGCATGCGCTGGCGACGCCTGGCCACACCGTCGGCTCGACCACGTTCGCGCTGGGTGATCAAGCCCTCTTCACGGGCGACGCACTCTTCATCGAGAGCGTCGGTCGTCCAGACCTCGCCGAACAGGCCCGGCAGTTCGCAGCGGACCTCTTCAGCTCGATCCACGACGTCATCCTGGCTCGCCCCGACGATGCCATCGTCTTCCCGGCCCACTTCGGACCGTCGGTCCCGGTGGTCGCGGGCGTCCCCGTGGCAGCCACGCTTGGCGAGCTCAGATCCACGCTGCCCGCGCTCGAGATGGACGAGGAGACGTTCATCGGATGGGCGGCGAGCCGGGCGACGAAGCGACCACCGAACTACGTCGAGATCGTCGAGACCAACGCGGCCGGTGCTCGCGTCGACGACCAGGACCGCAGCTCGCTGGAGCTTGGCCCCAACCGCTGCGCCGTCGACGCGCCGTCATAATCCGCACCAGGGGTGCCCCGAGAGGTGAAGATGGAGGGCGATGCCCTATTTCCTCTCACTGTGCGCGGCCCTCTGCGCCGCCACCGGCGCCGCCCTCCAACATCGAGAGGTCGCCGAGGTCCCGGAGCACCAAGCTGGTGGGGTTCGCCTGCTGCTCGCCTCGCTGCGGCGACCGTGGTGGCTCCTTGGGATGGGGGTCCTCGTCCTCGCACCGATCTTCCAGTTCCTCGCGCTCAAGGTCGG
>CAITOG010000345.1 GCA_903893955.1 uncultured Actinomycetes bacterium | reverse complement strand
GTTCGGTCATCGTGGTCGGCCCGAACCTCAAGCTCCACCAGTGCGGCCTGCCCAAGCTGATGGCGCTCGAGCTCTTCAAGCCCTTTGTCATGAAGCGGCTCGTCGACAAGGAGCTGGCCCAGAACATCAAGTCGGCCAAGCGCATGGTCGAGCGTCGCAAGCCCCAGGTGTGGGACGTGCTCGAGGACGTGATCAAGGAGCACCCCGTGCTCCTCAACCGTGCCCCGACGCTCCACCGCCTCGGTATCCAGGCGTTCGAGCCCCAGCTGGTCGAAGGCAAGGCCATCCAGGTCCACCCGCTCGTGTGCACGGCATTCAACGCTGACTTCGACGGCGACCAGATGGCTGTCCACCTGCCGCTCTCGGCAGAGGCCCAGGCCGAGGCCCGGATCCTCATGCTCAGTGCCAACAACATCCTCTCGCCTGCGACCGGTCGCCCCATCACGGTGCCGTCGCAGGACATGGTGTTCGGCGCGTACTACCTGACCCTCGGGCGCGATGGCGCCAAGGGTGAGGGGCGCGCGTTCCGCCACGCCTATGAGGTTGAGGCAGCCGTCGACGCTGGTGATGTGGACCTCCACGCCACCATCCAGCTGCGTCCGTCGGTGGAGTCCTCGCTCGGCGACCGCCTGGTCGCCGCTGGCATCGAGCCCGACGAGAACGGTCGGCTCAGCATCGAGACAACGCCGGGACGTGTCCTCTTCAACGAGGCGCTCCCGACCGAGTTCCGCTACGTCAATACCCTGGTGGGCAAGCGCGCCACGCAGATCGGCACCATCGTCGAGGAGCTCAGCGCAGGCTGGGGCAGGCTGCTCGTGGCCGACAGCCTCGACAAGATCAAGGCGCTCGGCTTCCGCTATGCCTCGCAGTCAGGCCTGACCATCTCCATCAACGACGTGCAGACGCCGCCGGAGAAGCAGGAGATCCTGGACCGCTACGAAAAGGAAGCGGAGAAGGCCGAGACGCAGTACAAGCGAGGCATCATCACCGACGACGAGCGTCGCCAGAAGGAGGTCGAGATCTGGACCTCGGCGAACTCCGAGGTCGGTCGAGCGATGGAGAAGACCCTCTCGGGCATCTCCTTCAACCCGCTCGACATGATGGTGGACTCCGGTGCTCGAGGCAACGCCCAGCAGATCCGTCAGATCGCCGGTATGAAGGGCCTCGTCTCGAACCCTCGTGGTGAGATGATCCCCCGTCCGATCAAGTCGAGCTTCCGAGAGGGTCTGAGTGTCCTCGAGTACTTCATCTCGACCCACGGCGCCCGAAAGGGTCTGGCGGACACCGCACTGAGGACCGCTGACTCCGGCTACCTGACCCGTCGGCTCGTCGACGTCGCCCAGGAGCTCATCATCCGCCAGCTCGACTGCGAGACCAACCGTGGCATCTGGATCGAGGACGTCGTCCCCGACACGGGGGCCACGCGCTCGTACTTGGAGACCAGGGCGTATGGCCGTGTCATCTCCGAGGACGTCGTCCTCTCGGACAAGACCACCTTGAAGGCGGGCACCATGCTCACCGACGAGATGGTCGCCGCGATGCGCGACGACGAGGCGATTACCCGGGTCCGGGTGCGCTCAACGCTGACGTGCGAGGCCTCGCAGGGCATCTGTGCTGCGTGCTACGGCCAGTCACTCGCCACCGGCAACCTGATCGAGATCGGTGAGGCGGTCGGTGTGATCGCCGCCCAGTCGATTGGTGAGCCTGGCACCCAGTTGACGATGCGTACCTTCCACGCCGGTGGTGTGGCTGGGTCCGACATCACCCACGGGCTGCCCCGCGTGGTCGAGCTCTTCGAAGCTCGTACCCCGAAGGGTGCCGCGGTTCTCGCCCACCACTCCGGTGTTGTCCGGGTGGAGGAGGAGGAGGCCGGCCGGGTCATCACCGTCGTCGCTGACGATGGTGATGAGCAGGTCGAGACCCTGCCGCTGCGTGTCCACCTTGAAATCTCCGATGGCCAAGAGGTCGCTGCAGGCGACGCGCTGGTCGAGGGTCCGAAGGACCCCAAGGAGCTCTTGGAGGTCAAGGGTGTCCGTGAGACCCAGCAGTACCTCGTCGAAGAGGTCCAGAAGGTCTACCGCGACCAGGGTGTGTCGATCCACGACAAGCACATCGAGCTGATCGTCCGCCAGATGCTCAGGAGGGTGAACGTCGCCGACCCCGGTGACGCCGAGTTCCTCCCAGGCCAGCAGGTCGACTCCCAGATCTACACCGAGGTGAACCGCGAGCTCGTCGCCGAGGGCAAGAAGCCCGCTGAGGCACGTGTCGAGCTCATGGGCATCACCAAGGCGTCGCTCGCCACCGACTCGTGGCTCTCAGCCGCCTCCTTCCAGGAGACGACCCGAGTCTTGACCGAGGCGGCCATCGAGGGTCGTTCCGACTTCCTCTATGGGCTCAAGGAGAACATCATCATCGGCAAGCTGATCCCGGCTGGTTCGGGCACCGAGGACTACCGGACCATCCGCCTCGACATGCCCGACGCAGAGCCGATCTTGAGCTACGGCCAGGACGACGACGACCTCGCCGCCTGGTTGCTCGAGGGCTTCGATGACGGCGTCGACGAGAAGTTCGCACTCGATGCGAGCTGGACCGGCGAGGCCCCGACGACCGACGACCTCGGCGGTGACGCCCAGGCCACGAGCTGACCACGACGTCCAACGCGGTCCGGGTGGGGGAGTTCCTGCCCGGACGGCTGGACGCCGAAGGGGTCAAGAGCGTATGCTCGGAACCCCTGCGCGCCGCAGCGATGAGTTGCTGTGCGCGTGATCGAAGTTTCCCCCACCACCACGAGAGATACGCAGAGGTAGCGCGTGCCCACGATTGAGCAGCTGGTCCGCAAGGGCAGGCAGGCAAAGAGTTCGAAGACCAAGACCCCGGCCCTGAAGGGCGCGCCCCAGCGCCGTGGGGTATGCACCCGCGTGTACACGACCACGCCGAAGAAGCCGAACTCGGCGCTTCGGAAGGTCGCCCGTGTGCGTCTGACCTCGGGCGTCGAGGTCACCGCCTACATCCCAGGTGTCGGCCACAACCTCCAGGAGCACTCGATCGTCCTCGTCCGTGGCGGTCGTGTGAAGGACCTCCCGGGTGTCCGCTACAAGGTCATCCGCGGCGCCCTCGACACCTCGGGTGTCCGTGAGCGAGCCCAGGCACGCAGTCGCTACGGCGCCAAGAAGGAGTCCTGATATGCCTCGTAACGGTCCTGCACCTCGCCGCGAGCTCGCTCCCGACCCGGTCTACCGCTCTGTCCTCGTCACCCAGGTCACTAACAAGGTCCTGAGCCGAGGCAAGCGCAACGTCGCCGAGCGCATCGTCTACACAGCGCTCGACACTGTCAAGGAGCGCACCGACTCCGACCCGGTCGCCGTCCTCAAGCGCGCCGTCGAGAACGTGCGTCCCGAGCTCGAGGTCCGCAGCCGCCGCGTCGGTGGTGCGACCTACCAGGTCCCTGTCGAGGTCCGTCCCCGTCGTGCGACCACCCTGGCCATCCGTTGGCTGGTGGGCTACTCGCGTTCTCGTCGAGAGAAGACGATGGCCGAGCGCCTTGCCAACGAGATCCTCGATGCCTCGAACGGCGTCGGCGCAGCAGTGAAGCGCCGTGAGGACCTCCACAAGATGGCCGAGTCCAACAAGGCCTTCGCCCACTACCGCTGGTAGTCGGCGTTTCCCCGGTTCGAACACCCCCGTCGTAATCCAGAGCAAGGTTGAACAATGGCTGACGCCCTTCCCCCCCGCGAGACGCCGCTCGAGCGGATTCGCAACATCGGCATCATGGCGCACATCGACGCCGGTAAGACCACGACCACCGAGCGGATCCTCTACTACACCGGTCGCAACTACAAGATCGGTGAGGTCCACGAGGGAGCCGCGACCATGGACTGGATGGTCCAGGAGCAAGAGCGCGGGATCACCATCACCTCGGCTGCGACCACCTGCGCATGGCGCGACCACACGATCAACATCATCGACACCCCTGGTCACGTCGACTTCACCGTCGAGGTGGAGCGTTCGCTTCGAGTCCTCGACGGCGCCGTGGCGGTCTTCGACGCCGTGGCCGGCGTCGAGCCCCAGACCGAGACGGTCTGGCGCCAGGCGAACAAGTACGAGGTCCCTCGTATGTGCTTCGTCAACAAGATGGACCGTGTCGGCGCCGACTTCTACCGCTGCGTGGACATGATCAAGGATCGCCTCGACTGCGTGACCGCCGTCATCCAGCTGCCTATCGGCGCCGAGTCCGACTTCCTCGGCGTCGTGGACCTGGTGGGGATGCGAGCCCTCGTCTGGGAAGACGGCATGGGCGAGGAGTACAAGGTCACCGAGATCCCGGCTGACCTCGTCGACCGGGCCGAGGAGTACCACCAGGAGCTCATCGACGTCCTGTCGAACTTCGACGACAACGTGATGGAGAAGTACCTGGCCGACGAGGCGATCACGCCCGACGACCTGCTCGCCGCGCTGCGTGTCGGCACGTTGACCAACGCCTGTGTGCCGATCTTGTGCGGGACTGCCTTCAAGAACAAGGGCGTCCAGCCCATGCTCGACGCCGTCGTCGACTTCCTGCCCTCGCCGCTCGACCTGCCCCCGACCGTCGGCACCAAGCCGAACAAGGACGAGGAGCTCGAGCGTGCCGTCTCCGACGATGCACCGTTCTCGGCCCTGGCCTTCAAGATCATGACCGACCCCTACGTCGGCAAGCTCACCTACCTGCGGGTCTACTCGGGCACGCTCGGCAAGGGCGACACCATCGTCAACACGACCAAGGACGGCAAGAAGGAGCGCATCGGTCGCATCCTCCAGATGCACGCCAACAGCCGTGAGGACCTCGACGTCGCACGCACCGGTGACATCATCGCCGCTGTCGGCTTGAAGCAGACCACGACCGGTGACACCCTGTCGGACCCGTCGAACCCGATCGTGCTCGAGGCGCTCGAGTTCCCTGAGCCGGTCATCCACGTCGCTGTCGAGCCGAAGACCAAGGCCGACCAGGACAAGCTCGGCAAGGCCCTCTACGCCCTCTCCGAGGAGGACCCGACGTTCCGCGTCCGCACCGACGAGGAGACGGCCCAGACGGTCATCTCCGGGATGGGCGAGCTGCACCTCGAGGTCCTGGTCGACCGGATGCTGCGTGAGTTCAACGTGGACGCCAACGTGGGCAAGCCCCAGGTGGCCTACCGCGAGACCATC
>CAITOG010000344.1 GCA_903893955.1 uncultured Actinomycetes bacterium | reverse complement strand
GGGGTTGACCGTGCGCGTTCACCCCGCGGCTCTAGCGTGGGGCGGTGCCCGGTCTCCGACGACTCGCCCTCTGCGCCGCAGCGCTCATGGTCGGGGTGCCGGCGTCGAGTGCTGCTGGTGCCTCGACACCACCGACGCTCATCGTTGGGGCGCCGCTCCACGCCAAGGTGCCGACCGGTTTCGTGGGGCTCGCCGTCGAGGCGCAGCACCTGGGCGACGCCGTCGACGATCCCGCCATCTCGAACCTCCCGAGCTACCTTGCGCAGCTCGGCGCCGGGTCGATCCGATTCGCCGGATCGAGCGCCGATGAGTCCACGCTCTTTGAGAAACAAGGCTCGAACCCTCTGCCTCGCTGGGCCAAGCGAGCGATCACCCCTGCGTCGCTCACAACCGTGGGCTCATTGGCAGCAGCGCTCGGAGCGACCTGGAAGGTCGATCTGGCCGTGAACCTCTACCATCTCGACCCGACCCGGGCCGCCGCCGAGGTCGCAGCAGCTCGCGCTGCGCTTGGCAGCTCGCTTGGCGAGGTCTCCATCGGCAATGAGCCAGAGCTGTACACCTACATGTATCCCCGCCCAGTGTCGTATCCGCAGTACCTAGCTGGGTGGAGCGCCACCCGCCGAGCCATCGCGGCTCGGGTCCCACAGGTTCCGATTGGTGGCCCCGACTTCTACCTGCGCAGCTGGTTCAGCCTCTACACCTCGTCGGCCCGGGCAGGCCTCGGCTCGCTCGGCACCTTCGACCAGCACTTCTACCCCTTCTCTGATTGTGCTGGCCATGGCGTCACCGTCGCCCAGTTGCTCGGCAACGACGCCATCAACCGCGAGGACGTGATGATCCGCGATTCGCGCGCAATCGCCAGCCTCGCTGGGATCCCCACGAGCTTCGACGAGTTCAACTCGGTCTCCTGTGGGTCGTCGGCCCCGGTGCAGCGCGAGCAGGCATCCGCGCTCTGGGGCGTCCACGCCCTTCTCGAGGCAGCCCGTCGGGGCATCGCCACCGTGGACGTCCAGACGAATCTCGAGAATTGCGCCACCTACACGCCGCTGTGCCTCATGAACGCCGCTGATCCCTCATCGGTCACACCTCATCCGCTTTGGCGGGCGATGCAGCTGGTGGCGGGACTCGAGGGAGCCACGTTCCGCCAGCTCGACGGCGCGCTGCCCGTCGGGGTCTCTGCCTACGCGCTCTCGAACGGGGCGAGCACCTCGATTGTGGTCACCAACGGGACCGCCACAGATCTGACGGGGCTTGCCATCGGAGGGCTCGGAGCGGTCCACGTCGTCTCGATCGAGACGATGGGCACCGGCGACGTGACGTCCTCGTCGGATCCGGGTCTGACCACCACGCCGAGCTCAGGCGATCCGACGGGGCTGGTCGCTGCGGCTGGCACGACCTCTGTCTTCGTGCTCAGCTCATAGCGCACCCCTGATCGCAGGTGCTTCCTCGCGCTCAGTCGCCGGGATCGAGCCGCTTCGACTGGAGGCCCAGGCGCCTCAAGAACCAGCTGCCGAGCTTGCCGGGGCGCTCATCGACCTCGTGGTGGGCGAACTGGTGACCCTCGCGACCAGACGGTCCAGGGGCAGTCGAGCCGCCGAGGCCGGCCAGCGGGATGGTGTTGGCCTCCTCGTCCTTGGGCACCTTCGGCAGGTGACCGTGCGACTTGCGAGGCTTGCTTCCGTCAGATCCCATCCCCCGATCATGCCTGAGATGGGAGGGCTGTGGGGTCGAAACCCAAGATTCCACTGGGGTTCACCCCCCGGTGGGACTTCGTTCACCTTGGTGGTGCATCATGGCACCTCCATGTTGCCGTCTCGTCCTGCACGCCGCCGCGCCGTCAGCCTGGTGGCAGTGCTGGGCCTTGTCC
>CAITOG010000343.1 GCA_903893955.1 uncultured Actinomycetes bacterium | reverse complement strand
GGCGGCCTCCTCGGCAACCCAGCGCGACCGTTCGTGGCGATCGTCGGTGGTGCGAAGGTCGCCGACAAGCTGGGGGTCCTCAAGGCGCTCGCGAAGGTCGCTGACGAGATCATCGTTGGTGGTGGCATGGCTTTCACCTTCCTCGCAGCCCAAGGGCACGAGGTGGGCGGCTCGCTGCTCGATCCAACCCGGTTCGATGACTGCCTCGAGCTGCTCGCTGGTCCAGCCAAGATCATCCTTCCCGTCGACGTTGTTGCCCTCTCGCCAGGTGCCTCCTTCGGGCCGGGTGACGTCGACGGTGGGGTCGAGACGTTCGACACCGAGCTCCCGGAGGGATGGATGGGCCTCGATATCGGTCCGCAAAGCGCAGAGATGTTCTCTGAGATCATCTCGACGGCGGGCACTGTGCTGTGGAACGGACCGATGGGAGTCTTCGAGGACGAGCGATTTGCCGCCGGCACCCGACGCGTCGGGCGAGCCGTTGCCGCTGCCGACGGCGTGTCAGTGGTCGGTGGTGGTGACAGCTGTCGTGCGATCGACGAGCTCGGTCTGGCTGATCAGATCAGTTTCATGTCCACCGGCGGTGGCGCATCGCTCGAGCTTCTCGAATTCGGCGACCTTCCTGGTCTCGCCGCCCTTCGAGCCGCCCCGAACGCACCGAGGAGCTGAGATGGCCGAACGAACTGTCGAACGGCGTCCGCTGGTCGCTGGCAACTGGAAGATGAACCTCGACCATGTCGAGGCGATCCATCTCGTCCAGGCGCTCGCCTTACACCTGCGAGCCATCGAGCACGGACGACTCGACGTGTCGATCCACCCTCCCTTCACCGACCTGCGGTCGGTTGAAGGGGTCATCGGAGCGGACGACCTCCCCATCACCCTTGGGGCGCAGCATGCTTCTTCCTACGCCGCCGGAGCCTTCACCGGTGAGGTGAGCGTTGCCATGCTCCGGCGTCTCGGCGTGCAGCTTGTGCTCGTCGGTCACTCTGAGCGTCGACAGCTCTTCGCCATGGACGACGATGCAGTTGCAGCCACCACCAGAGCAGTGCTTGAGGGCGGCTTGACGCCGGTGATCTGCGTGGGAGAGACCCAGGAGCAACGCGATCGCGGCCAGATGGCGGAGGTGCTGACCGCCCAGGTCCTGGCCGCCCTCGAGGGAGTTCCTGCCGCCGATTCGGACCGGATCATCGTCGCCTACGAGCCCATCTGGGCGATCGGGACCGGAGTCGCGGCAACCGAGGAGGATGCCCAGGAAGCCTGCAGACTCATCCGACAGGTGCTCGCAGGCGCAAGAGGAGAGGTCGCTGACCGCATCCGGATCCTCTACGGAGGCTCAGCCAAGCCCGAGAACGCAGGCGACCTCGTCACCCAGGCAGATGTCGATGGCCTGCTCGTGGGCGGCGCGTCGCTCGAGGCTGAGAGCTTCGCCGCCATCGTTGGCGCCACCGCAGCCTGCTACGGTCAATGACCGTCCACTACGAGGAGGCCGACGGGTGCTGACCGCCATCTACATCGTGATCGAGGTCATCACTGCACTCGCGCTCATCTTCCTCGTCCTCATGCACTCTGGACGAGGCGGGGGACTGAGCGACATGTTCGGAGGAGCCGTCGGCGCAGCTGCACAGGGATCGACGGTCGTCGAGAAGAACCTCGACCGGATTACCGTGTGCGTCGCTTTGATCTTTGCGTTCACGACGCTGACCCTCGACCTCCGCTTGCAGTGATCCGACCTGGGCGCGCCGTCGTGCGCGCCTGTGGTGTGGGCCTTGCTTGCCTCGCAGGAGGCTTGCTCCTGCCGACAGTCGGCGCTGGAGCTGCCGCGCAGTCGACTGCTGCCGCTCCCACCTTGACCGCTGAACTGCCGGGGACGATCGGTGGCTGCGACCCAGTCGGCTCGACGGTCACCAGCGCATCGACGCAGGTGCTCTCACTGGTGCTGCCGAGCGTGACCCAGTCGTCACCGTCGGGTTCGCTGGCATTGGCAGATTCGGCGGTCGTCCAAGCAGAGGTCGTCAATCTGTCGCCCCTGACCGTGCAGTACCAGCTCCGCAAAGGAGCGACCTGGGTGAACGGTCGACAGATCGGCCTACAGGACTTCATCACCACGTGGCACATCGGCGCTCACGGCAACGGCCCCTCGGCGGCCAGCTATCGCCTGGTCCGCAAGGTGGTGCGTGGCAGTGCGCCACGCGGGGTCCAAGTGACCTTCACCCGGCCAACCAGCTCGTGGCAGGCACTCTTCAGCCCCCTGCTCCCTGCTGGCACCTCACCGCGCGCCCTCGCCCGCTGCAGCGCGCCCAACGCCCAGGTCAACCTTTCGGCTGGGCCGTACGTGATCGCAGCCTCCTCGACGAGTGGCGTGATCCTGGTTCGCAACCCTCGGTGGTGGGGCGCACAACCTCCGTTCGCGTGGATCGACATCAAGGCCGAGAGCACGTCGAGCGCTGCGACCGCACTGAGCACCGTTCCTGCCGGATCCCTGGCTCTCATCGAACGTTCGTGGGTGAGCAGCCAGACCCTGGCTGCGCTCGTCTCGAACCCCTATGTCTCGAGCCAGGTGGACTCGTCGAATCGACTCCTCAGCCTGGATTTCTCGACGAACCACGGTCCAACCGCCATCCCCAAGGTACGGCTGGCGATCTCCCACCTGATCGACCGGGCCAAGCTCATCGCGTCCACCGCAGCCCTCGTCGACCCGCGCATCGGCGTCGCGTCGAGCCATCTCGTCAGCCAGGGTCAACCAGGGTATGGCGGCACCGTCGGCGTGCCACTGGCGCAGACGACGACCACGACCTCGCACGCAGCCACCCCGACGACGTCAGCGTCCCCGAACGCAAAGGGCATCGCTGTCGCGCGAAGGGACCTCCTCCAAGCTGGCTGGCACCGTCGAGGCTCACTCTGGGTCGACCGCCAGGGGAGGGCGCTCTCGGTCGGACTCGCTGTGCCAGTTGATGACCCATGGGCTGCATCGGCTGCAGCTGCGTTGGCCCGGCAGCTCGCCTCACACGGGATCGGGGTCCACGCCATCTTCGCCCCATCGTCGGCTGCTGTCGCATCGCAGCTTCGATCAGGTTCGGTCGGTCTCGGCTTGTTGGCGCGTCCAACGGATCCGTTCATCGCTCACGCTGCCCAGTGGTTTGCAGTGCCGCCGACCGGCCCGTCGTCGGCCCTGTGGGCTGGCTATCGAAATCAGTCGGTGTCGCAGCTTGCGGTGCAGGCAGACCAGATCCTCAACGCCTCGACGGCG
>CAITOG010000342.1 GCA_903893955.1 uncultured Actinomycetes bacterium | reverse complement strand
GAGGAGATGAACAAGGTTGCGCCCGGTTCGGGCATCATCGGCAAGATCGCCCGCACCGGCGACATCCCTGTCGGCTACTACAACGACCCGATCAAGACCGCCGAGGTCTTCATCATGGTCGATGGAGTCCGCTACGTGATGCCCGGGGACTTCGCCACCTTGGAAGAGGACGGGACCATCACCCTGCTCGGACGTGGCTCGGTGGTCATCAACTCTGGTGGCGAGAAGATCTTCCCCGAAGAGGTCGAGTCAGCAGTCAGGTCGCACCCGGCGGTGACCGACGCCATCGTGTGCGGTGCCCCCGACGAGCGATGGGGCCAGACGGTGGCCGCCATCGTGGCACCACGGCCTGGGCGCGAGGTCACCCTGGAGGAGATCCAGGAGCACTGTCGGACCCACATCGCGGGCTACAAGCTCCCTCGGCTGCTCTTCGTGGTCGAGTCGATCCAACGGTCGCCCTCTGGCAAGCCCGACTACCCCTGGGCGACACGGATCGTCGAGACAGCGACACCCGCGTCGTAGCGGTGCCGATCGACCTTCCATCGCTGCTTGCCGGCAACGAGCTCGGTCGACTCGGGCGCGGACCGCTGCCAGTCGCGGTTGTGACCATGGAGCTCCAGCGAGGAGTGATGGGCGACCTCGCCTCGTTTCCCGCACTCCGAGATGCCGCGGCCGCCGTCAACCTCCCTCGACACGCGGTGAGCCTCTGCGACGAGGCTCGAGCAGCTGGCATCCGGGTCGTGCACTGCACCGCTGAGTTCAGAGCGGACAAGGCGGGCACTGCTGCCAACACCCCACTCCACGCAGCGGTGCTCAGGATGCCGGGCCACCTCCTCGAGGGCACAGCCGCAGTTGAGCTCATCGAGGGCCTTGGCCCAGAGCCCGATGACCTCGTGATCCCTCGCCGCCACGGCGTCTCGCCCTTCTCTGGGACTGGACTCGACGCGACGCTTCGGAACCTCGGCGTCGACATCCTCATCGTGACTGGGGTGAGCGTGAACCTCGGCGTGCTCGGGCTCGTGATCGAGGCGGTGAACCTCGGCTACCAGGTCGTGGTGGCTGCTGATGCGGTCTGCGGCGTGCCTGCCGAGTACGCCGAGCTCGTCCTCGCGGAGACGATCTCCCTGGTCGCCACGGTTGCGTCAACCAAGGAGATCCTGAGAGCCCTGCACACTGCCGTGGCCATCTGAGCCGGTAGGTTCTTACGAGATGTCAGACCTGGCTCCCCCCACACCTCGAGGCCCTCGCCACGCCGCGCCCCGTCGCCGGCGCCGGCTCTGGCCGTCCAACCGCTGGGCCCGCCTCGGGCTCACGGTGTTCATCGTCTTCGCCCTGATCATCGCCGGGTATGCCGGCTACGTCACCTACCAGGCGAGCAGGATCAAGAAGGTCGACGTCAAGAACCTCACGCAGGGGACCCAGAGCGGCACCGCAGCTGGCACCGAGAACATCTTGATGGTCGGCTCGACCGACCGATGTGCGCTCAAGACGCAGAACCCGGTCTACGGCCTCTGCTCGCAGGGCGTCACCGGCGTCAACTCCGACGTGGTGATGGTGCTCCACCTCAACCCCGCCACTCACGCAGTCTCCATCCTGTCCATCCCTCGTGACCTCTTCATCCCGAACGCCCGATCGACCGGGGCGAACAAGATCGACGCAGCCCTCGCCGAGGGGCCAAGTCAGCTGGTCAACGCGATCCAGCAGGACTTCGGTATCCCGATCCAGCACTTCGTCGAACTCAACTTCGACACCTTCGCCGGCGTGGTCGATGCGCTCGGCGGGATCAACATGTACTTCCCTAAGCGCGTCTACGACGCCTACTCGAACCTGCAGCAGTACCACATCGGGTGCGATCACCTGAATGGAACCCAAGCGCTCACTGTGGTCAGGGCCCGGCACCTTCAGTACCAGCCGAACGACTCCTATGGCCCGAACACCGCGAACTGGCCCCAAGAGACACAGTCCGACCTCGCTCGCATCCGACGGAACCACGAGTTCATCCGGGTCCTCGCCGCTCAGGTCTCGGCTC
>CAITOG010000341.1 GCA_903893955.1 uncultured Actinomycetes bacterium | reverse complement strand
GGGGAGCCTCAGGATGCGGTCCACACAGCCCGACCCGGCCCTGTCCCGACTCGGCGACGAGCGCTGCGATGCCCCCGTTCGAGTAGCGGGCGAGGACCTGGGCCTTCGCGCCTTTCTTGAGCGTGAAGCCAGGACCGTCCTGGAAGTAGATGGTCGCTGGCTTGTCGCGCCACGTCACGGTCACAAGCGCATCGCCCGTCGTGTGCACCGCGGCACCGGGCTCGGCGATGTACTCGTCGCTGTCCCCGGCGAAGAGTCCGAAGCCCGGATCTGAGCCAGCGAGATAGCCACCCATGCAGATGCCGACATAGCGACCCCCGTTGCGGACCCACTCGGTGAGGACCGGTGCAAAGGAACGCATCGCCCGCCAGGCTGCGTCAAGGTCATCGCCGCCGCCCGGTTGCCCGTAGAGCGCCGCGCCGTCAAGTGCGTCACGGCTGAGTGGGGTTGCCTCGTCGGGACCGCAGTAGACGACGTGGAACGGCTGCGGACCGCTCCGAAGGATCGATGCCATCGCCTCTGGGCAGCCCTCCGCGCTTGCAGGACCTCGATAGACGAGGGCCGTCGGCAGCCGAGAGGACGATGCAGGGGTCCGGGTCGAACAGCCTGCGACAGTGAGCGCCATCGGTGCGAGACCAAGCCCGAGCAAGTTCCGGCGCGTGATACCTCGAGCCACCCGAAGACCGTATCTTCCTTGGGCAAAGGCAGATACAGAGCTTTGCGTCGCAGAGCAGGTGGATCGTCTCCAGCACGGCCGAGTCCGATGGCGGGATGTCCTCAGACATGGTGGACTTGGGAGATGCCAGAGCGACAGGAGATCTCGCGTGACATTGCTGCCCCTCCAGAGGTGGTCTATGCCGCGATAGCCGACGTGACCAGGATGGGAGAATGGTCCGAGGAGTGCCACACGTGTGAGTGGGTCGATGGTTCCGACGGCCCCGTGGTCGGCGCCACTTTCGACGGTCACAACCAGAACGGTGACCACCGGTGGACGACCCGTGGCACCGTCGTCGAGGCAGAGCCCGGCAGAGCGTTCACGTTCGAGTGCTCGATGATGGACTTCCACTTCTCGACCTGGGGCTATCGCATCGAGCCCACGGAGGCTGGCTGCCGAGTGACCGAGTGGACGGAGGATCTCCGTCCCGAGTCCACGCTCGAGTTCAGCCAGCAGCTCTCCGGGGTGGAGGACCGAGCAGCACGCAACGAACAGACGATGAGCGGCACGCTTGAGCGCCTGGCGGCAGCCGTCGAAGTCTGACGGTCCGGCGGGGAGTTGCCGTGATTCGTCGTGGTGGTGGGCGAGGCGGGACTTGAACCCGCACATCCTTTCGGACACTGGAACCTGAATCCAGCGCGTCTGCCTATTCCGCCACTCGCCCGAGTAACCAGGTGATCCTACCCGACCGTCCGAGGAGGTTCCCAACGGGTTTCGGGCCTGTGGCGCAGCCAGAGGTCTTGGCTTCGGTAATGTCGGGAGCATCATGGGGCTCAAGAGGTTCGAGGAACGACTCGAGCGTCTCGTAGAGGGATCCCTCACCCGGCCATTCCGCAGCAGCCTGCAGCCGGTGGAGATCGGCCGACGACTCACTCGGGAGATGGATCTACAGCGCCGCGTCGGGCCGCGGGGTCAGTTGGTCGCGCCCAATGCCTTCACGGTGACCCTCTCCCCAGCAGACGTCGAGCGGTTCTCGAGCTATGTCGATGCGCTGGTCCGGGAGCTCGCAGAGGCCGCTCGGGAGCACGCTGAGCTCGAGAGCTATGTCCTGCTCGGTCCGGTCGAGGTGGACATCTTCGAGTCGTCGCGCACCAAGGCCGGCCAGATCACTGTCGAAGCTCGGGTGATCGAGGGGATGGACGTGCTCGACGTCGTGCTGCCCGATGGGCGGCGGATCCGACCATCGGCGACCCCCATCGTGCTCGGCCGTGACCCGGGTTGCGACGTCGTTCTGAACGATCCGAACGTGTCCCGGCACCACGCGCAGATCGCCCTGATCGGCGAGGATCTGGTGGTGACCGATATGAACAGCACCAACGGGACCACCCTCAACGGGGTGCCGATCTCCTCTGCAACCGCAGTCGCTGGTGACGTGATCGCGATCGGGACCTCTCGCCTGGATGTCGTGTCCTCGTGAACGAGGGCTCCTGGCTGCTGGCGCAGACCAACTACCAAGCCATCATCCGACCGCTGCAGTGGTTCGTGGTGATCCTGATCTTCCTCTTCTTCCTTCGGGTGGTCAGAGCGGTGTGGGTCGAGACCAGGCCAGGTGGTCGTCGCAAGGAGCGTCGTGGGGCGAGCGGTCGTCGAGCGCTCACCCTCGAGATCCTCGAGCCGGAAGGTCGGGCCGGCGAGCGGTTCACCGGCCAAGCCGGCAAGGAGATGACCATTGGTCGCTCCTTGATGTGCGACATCGCCATCCCTGACGACGTCTATGCCTCAACGGTCCACGCCAAGGTGACGACCGATGGAACGACCCTGTCGGTCGAGGACCTGCACTCGACCAATGGGACCTACGTGAACACCGAGCGGGTCGTAATCCCGACCAAACTGAGCCGCGGCGACCTCGTGCAGATCGGTGGCACGATCTTCGAGGTCGCTCGATGAGCGTCCTTCGGGCGGGGTCAGCAACCGACACCGGGCGGGTCCGATCGATCAATCAGGACGCTGTCCTCACCACGCCGACCCTGTTCGTCGTCGCCGACGGCATGGGTGGACACGCCGCCGGCGAGGTCGCCTCAAGCACCGCCATCGATGCACTCCGTGCTGCGGCAGAGCGGATCGGCACGATCGAGGGCTTCACGACCGCTGTTCGAAGCGCGAACGAGGCGATCTTCCGGGCGTCGCTCCAGGACCCCACACTCGCCGGGATGGGCACGACCGTTGTCGCTGCCTGCCTGCTGGCCGGGCCCACCGGTGACCAGCTGGTCGTGCTCAACGTCGGGGACTCGAGGGCCTATCGGTTCCGTGAGGGTGCTGTTCGCCAGGTCACCGATGATCACTCGTTGGCAGCCGAGATGGTCCGAGGGGGTGAGATCACCTTGGAGGAGGCGGCGACCCACCCTCAGCGCCACGTCATCACTCGAGCGCTCGGCATCGAGGGGGAGGTCACGCCCGACACGTTCCCGATCGCCATCCGTGAGGGCGATCGGGTGCTGCTGTGCAGCGACGGGTTGACGAACGAAGTCGATGACGAGGAGATCGCCCGTGTCCTGGCCACGGTCGCCGATCCGCAGGACGCAGCCGATGAGCTGGTGAGCCGGGCCAACGCCCATGGCGGAGCGGACAACATCTCGGTGGTCGTGATCGACGTGGTCATCGCTGACGAAGGCGTCGAGGTCGAGGGTGAGCGAACCGAGGCCCACCGGATCGTCGCCACCACCACGGCCGCGTCAGAGCGTCTCGGCCCGAGCGCGTCGAACGTGTCGCGCCCAGCCCCTGCGCCCGCGCCAGTCCCGGCGGACGAGAGCTGGCTAGCTCGGCGCCGTCGGCTCGGCGTCCGCCGTGCGCTTACGTTCCGCGTGGTGTTCTTCATGCTGCTCGTCGTCGGCGTCTTGGTTGGTGCCTGGGCCTTCCTGCGTTGGTACGCCACGTCGAGCTACTACGTGACCACCCAGCACGACGCGATCGTGATCTACCAAGGGCGACCCGGAGGCGTGCTCTGGTTCCAGCCCCAGCTGGTGACGGTCTCATCGACCCCGATCGACCAGATCCTGCCCTCGAGGCGGGCGACCTTGAAGGGCAGCGTCGTCGAGCCATCGCTCGATGCAGCCAAGCGCTATGTCGCCAACCTCGCCGCTGAATACCAGGCGGTGAACGCGCCGCAGCCTTCTTCGTCCACCACCACCTCGGTGCCGTTGACGTTCTCTTCGACCACCACCACGATCACCGCCGGGGCGGGCTAGGCAGTGGGCAGGCGCATTCGCATCATGGCGATGATCATGATGCTCCTCTTCGGCATGGTCTTGCTCCAGGCGGCGAATATCCAGTTTCGCCAGGCCCATCGCCTGGCCGCAGATCCGAAGAACCCGAGGAACATCACCGCCCGCCTGAGCCTCGGACGAGGTCGGATCCTCGCCGGCGATGGCTCGGTGCTGGCCAAGTCGGTGCCGACGCCGACGGGTGTCTACAAGTACCAGCGCGTCTACCCATCTGGCCAGCTCTTCGGCCAGATCACCGGCTTCGACTCCCCGATCTATGGGACCTGGGGCATCGAGGCCCAGTACAACAACGAGCTGATGACTCATAACGTCCCGGCCACCACGCTGTCGCAGATCTTGAGTCCGACCACCACCACCGACTCGGTCGCGCTCACCATCCTGCCGTCGCTGCAGAACCTCGCCGCCCAGCAGCTCGCAGGGCGCAATGGCGCCATCGTGGCGCTCAACCCGTCGAACGGTGCGGTGCTCGCGATGTACGCCAATCCGACCTTCGACCCGAACCCTCTGGTGGCGCCCTC
Organism: uncultured Actinomycetes bacterium; assembly: GCA_903893955.1. Lineage (GTDB taxonomy): Bacteria > Actinomycetota > Acidimicrobiia > Acidimicrobiales > RAAP-2 > CAIUMH01. The sequence continues at coordinate 4,595 of CAITOG010000341.1, read as the reverse complement.
GGGTGCGACCGAGCGACAAGCCTGGGCCGCGGCCAACACGCCGAACGCGTTCGGCTACGCACCGCTGACCGCGCTGACCTATCAGCGCACCTTCCCGCCCGGCTCGACCTTCAAGATCGTCACCTCGGCCGCCGCCTACGACTTCCGGCCCGACCTCGTCTCGAAGTCCTACCCGCAGGAATCCTCGATACCGCTGCCGAATACGAACCTCCAGCTCCAGAACTATGGCGGCGGGACGTGTGGGGGCACCATTGCTGAGATGCTGCCGCCATCGTGCGACACCGGCTTCGCACAGCTCGGTCTCGATCTCGGTGGGATCACGCTCTGGAAGCAGGCCAAGACCTTCGGCTTTGACGCCCGAGCACCGCTCGACCTGCCGGGCGTGGCCATCTCGAACTTCCCCAAGCCCATCACGCTCATCCACAACCAGCCGTTCCTGGCCTATGGCGCCATCGGCCAGGGTGACGTGACCGCCACGGCGCTCCAGAACGCCCTCGACGCGGCTGCGGTGGCCAACGGGGGCCGCCTGATGACCCCGCACCTCATGCGAGAGATCCGCGACGCCCAGGGCAACCTCGTCGATCGCTATGGCCCACACCAGTGGCTCACCACGATGACGCCATCGACCGCTGCCTCGATCTCGACCCTGATGCAGCAGGTCGTCACCGCGGGGACCGCAAGTGGCGTCGGCTTCCTCTCCCAAGACGAGGTCGCGGCCAAGACCGGCACCGCCCAGACCTCGCTGACCAACGTCAACCAGAAGACCGACGACTGGATGATCGCCTTCGCGCCGGCGTCGCACCCAGAGATCGCTATCGCGGTGATCCTGCCGGACCAAGCGTTGAGCGCTACCGGTGCCGAGGTGGCCGGTCCGGTCATGAAGTGCATGATCGAAGGGTCGCTCGCCGCGGCTATCGGTCAGCCGGTGTCGAACACCTCGACGACGTGCCCAGGGTGATCGTGCAACCCTCACTCGGTCGTGGCCGTTGGCAACGTAGGCTGATCCGCTAATGGAACCGGTTGCCGAGCCGCGCATCTTCTCTGATCGCTACGAGTTGACGCATTTGATCGCGCGCGGTGGCATGGCGCAGGTCTATCGGGCTCACGATCGACTGCTCGATCGGATCGTCGCTCTCAAGGTGCTCTTCGCGGAGCTGAGCGTCGACCCCACCTTCGTCGAGCGCTTCAAGCGCGAAGCGCAAGCGGCAGCTCGCCTCAGCCACCCGAACATTGTGCCGGTCTTCGACTGGGGCGAGGACGCCGGGACCTACTTCATCGTGATGGAGCACATCGATGGCGAGCCGCTGTCGACGACGATCAAGGAGGCAGGTTCGCTGCCACCGACGAGAGCAGCGATCATCGCCGCCAACGTGGCTGCCGCCCTCTCCTATGCCCATCGCCACGGTGTGGTCCACCGGGACGTGAAGCCGGGCAACGTGCTGCTGACTGCGGATGGTCTCGTCAAGGTGACCGACTTCGGCATCGCCCGGGCGGTCAACACCGAGGAGGGCCTCACCCAGCAGGGCTCGGTGATGGGCACCGCCACCTACTTCTCGCCCGAGCAGGCTGAGGGCGCGACGGTGGATTCGCGCAGCGACGTGTACTCGCTCGGCATCGTCTTCTACGAGATGCTCACCGGTCGACCACCCTTCACCGGAGACTCGCCGGTCGCTGTGGCGTCAAAGCACGTGCGCGACGCGGCGCCGCTGCCTCGGACCTTCAACCCAGAGGTCCCCGCAGGCGCTGAGGCGATCACCATGATGGCGATCGCCAAGAACCCCGGCGCCCGCTACCAGTCGGCTGATGACATGCGAGCTGACCTGCTTCGCTTCGTCGACGGCAAGCCTGTCGTCGCCGAGGATCCCACCGCGGCGGTGGCCGACGTGAGCGCCACCACGATGATGGACTCGGTCAACGCCACCCAGGCAGTCCCCGTCTTCCCGGGACCCCGAACTGACCTGGCACGTCGAAAGAGCCGACGCCCCCTCTGGATCGCCTTGATCGTGGTGGCGATCCTGGCCTTGATCGGGGCTGGGATCGGCTACGCGGCGTCGCGCTCGAAGACCGGAGGCTCACTGACCATGCCAGCGGTCACCGGCAAGTCGCTCAGCCAGGCCACGGCTGAGCTCAAGGCCGACGGGCTCCAAGTCGGCACCGTGACGCTCACCGATTCGAACCAGCCAGCCAACACGGTGCTCTCGTCCAACCCTGCTGCGGGTCTGCCGGTCGCCAGGGGGACCAGGGTCGAGCTCACGGTCTCGAACGGGTCAGGTGCAGAGAAGGTCCCCGTGCCCAACGTCCAGAACGAGGACGTGAGCGCAGCAGAGGCCAAGCTTCAGACCATCGGCCTCACCTTCAAGATCGTGACCGCGACGTCGAACCCCAACAACCTGGCGGTCAACACCGTGGTCTCGCAGGATCCGCTGGCTGGCACCCGGGTGGCCAAGGGCTCGTCCGTCACCTTGACCATCATCGGCCAGCCCACGACCGTGACGGTTCCCTCGGTGGTCGGCGTGTCGGTCTCGCAGGCCGGCTCGCTGCTCGGCTCAGCGAACCTCTCGGTCGGGAGCACCTCGACGGCGTGCTCGAACAGCTACGCCAAGGGCCTCGTCACTGCGTCGAGCCCAGCCGGCGGCACCTCGGTCAACCCGGGGACTGCTGTCAACCTCACGGTCTCGTCGGGATCGTGCCAGGTCATCGTCCAGAGCGTCATCGGCATGAGCCAGGGCTCTGCCACCTCGACCCTCCAGGGACAGGGCCTCAACGTGGCGGCGGTGACCGCCACCCAGGGCTGTACCCCGTCGAACGTCGGCGCAGTGGTCAGCCAGTCGCCGTCTGGCGGCGTGTCGGTCGGGGCTGGCTCCACAGTGACCATCGGGGTGTGTCCGGCAACGCCGCCGACCACCACGACCACCACAACCGTCCCTGGCTGATCCTCGGTCGGCCTGGTGGTCTAGCCGGCGGCGAGGGCGAGGAAGTTCTCGAGGATCTTCGGCCCGCTCGGCGAGAGGATCGATTCGGGGTGGAACTGCACGCCATAGACCGCGTGCTCCACGTGGGCGATGCCCATCACGACCCCATCAGCGGTGGTGGCGGTGACCTCCAAGATGTCGGGGATCGATGCGGGATCCAAGATCAACGAGTGGTAGCGGGTGGCGGTGAAGGGGTCATCGAGCCCGCCGAGGAGCCCATGGCCGCCGTGGTGGATGTCAGAGGTCTTGCCGTGCATGAGCACAGGTGCTCGCACCACCGTGGCGCCGAAGACCTGTCCGATGGCCTGATGGCCCAGGCAGACGCCGAGGATCGGGAGCTCGCCGGTCAGCTGTTCGATCGCCGCACACGTGATGCCGGCGTCCTCTGGACGGCCTGGCCCAGGTGAGATGAGAAGCGCATCGGGCGCGAGTGCTCGGATGCCCTCCACGTCGATGGCGTCGTTGCGCGCCACCTCGATCTCGGCACCGCGCTCGCCGAGCTGCTGGACGAGGTTGTAGGTGAACGAGTCGTAGTTGTCGATGATCAAGACCCTCGTCGCCACGCTCCTCAGGCTAGACGGGTGGGAACCGCCGGCCGCCGTGGCTAGAGTTCCACCCCATGGCGAACAACACCGGCCCTGGCTCCTCCACCAAGCGCGGTCGATCGGCGCGCGGCCGTGCCACACCCAAGGGATCGCAGACTCGCAACGCCTCGCTCGGTCGTTACGTGGGTGCCGAGGAGTCTGGTCGCTACACCAAGGCGGTGCCGCGTGACCTCAAGGTCAGCCCACGGTGGTTCGGACCCCTCATCTTGGGATTGTTCATCCTTGGGGTCCTGGTGATCCTGCTCAACTACCTAAGCGTGTTCGGGACCCCGTCAGGCTGGTTCCTGCTCGTGGGCCTCGCCATCATCGGTGTCGGCTTCGTGATGGCCACCCGCTACCGCTGACAGACGACGACGGCGGGCCGCCCGCCGCCTTCCAAAGAAGCAGCAGACGACCCGCCGGTCGACACGTCGCGGAGCGTCGTTGCTAGCCGAGCCGCTCGATGATCGTGGCGTTGGCCATGCCGCCGCCCTCACACATCGTGAGCAGGCCATACCGACCGCCGGTGCGCTCGAGCTCATTGAGCAGGGTGGCGCAGAGCTTGGCCCCTGAGGCACCGAGCGGGTGGCCGAGGGCGATCGCGCCGCCGTTGACGTTGACCTTCGAGAGGTCGGCGTCGAGCTCCTTCTGCCACGCCAGGACCACTGAGGCGAAGGCCTCGTTGATCTCGACCAGGTCGATGTCGTCGAGCGTCATGTTGTTGCGCTCGAGGATCTTCTTGGTCGCCGGGATCGGGCCGGTGAGCATCGTCACCGGGTCCACGCCCGCGAGTGCGAAGGCGTGGAAGCGGGCACGAGGGGTCAGGCCGAGCTCCTTGGCCTTCTCCTCGCTCATCACGAGGACCGCAGAGGCGCCATCGGTGATCTGCGACGCGTTGCCTGCGGTGACCTTGCCGTCCTCACGGAAGGCGGGCTTGAGCTTGCCCAGCGTGTCGACGCTCGAGTCCGGGCGGATGCCCTCGTCGCGGGTCATCGTCTCGCCGGTCCCCTTGCCCTCCTCGTCTCGGATCTCGATCGGG
>CAITOG010000340.1 GCA_903893955.1 uncultured Actinomycetes bacterium | reverse complement strand
GAGGTTGTCGAGGTGCTCTCGAGCGGCCAGTCGCAATCCCGCGATCGCCTCAGGCTCGTCCATCTCTCCATCCCCCACGAAGCACCAGACACGAGCGGGCGGACCATCGACAAGGCCCCGATCCACCAGGTAGCGGTTGTGGCGAGCCTGATAGACCGCGGCGAGTGGGCCAAGGCCCATTGAGACTGTCGGAAACTGCCAGAACGCTGGCATAAGGCGAGGATGCGGATAAGACGACAGGCCCGGTCGATCGGTGCCGACTCGGTCCACCTCTGCTCGGAAGTGGTCGAGATCATCCTCGTCCAGCCGGCCTTCGAGGAACGCACGTGCGTAGATCCCTGGACTGGCATGGCCTTGGAAGAAAACCTGGTCGGCAGGCCCATCTGTTGCAGGGCCCTTGAAGAAGTGGTTGAACCCAACCTCATAGAGCGACGCCGAGGATGCATAGGTGGCCAGATGCCCCCCGACACCCGGGGTGCGGTGATTGGCTCGGATCACCATGGCCACCGCGTTCCACCTGACCAACGCGCGGATCCGGTGTTCAATCACCCGATCGCCCGGATACTCGGGCTCATCTTCGGGCGGGATCGAGTTGAGATACGGAGTGGAGATCGTGACCGGAATGCCGACCCCTCGCTCACGGCTGCGCTCGAGCAACCGGAGCAGTATGAGACGTGCTCGGTTGGGTCCGTACGCGTCGATCGTCTGGTCGAGCGCATCAATCCAGCCGTCGGTCGCGGCCGGATCATTGTCCACAAGCTGGTGGACAACCCCGTCGACGACGAGCGCCGCGACCTCAGCGACGCTCTCGGCGAGCGGTTCCGAATCTGGCTCCTCATTCGACATCGTCACGCTGGCTCGCTCCACCCTGCTGCAAGCCGCTCAGCGACGGCGACGAGGAACGCTGCCGCCCCAACTCCATCGACGGCGCGGTGATCCCAACACATCGACAAGTTCCCGATCGGCTTGATCCCGACGCCCTTGGCACTGTCGACCGTGACCACGACAGGGCGGTCAACCACCTTGTCCACCGAGAGGACTGCAACCTGCGGTGGCGTGATGAGCGGCGTGGTCAGCACACTGCCAGCTGAACCGTTGTTGGAGATCGTGAACGTTGCACCTGAGAGGTGTCCAGGCGTGAGCCTGCCACTTCTTGCAATGTCGGCAAGCTCGGCGATGGCCTCGGCGATCTCAGTCACCTCGAGACCGTCGGCCTGCCGAATCACCGGCGCCACCAACCCATCAGGCGTATCGACAGCGATCGCAATATCGATTCGTTCATGGAGCCGAAGGCCCCCAGGGACGACCGACGAATTGAGCTGAGGGTGGCGCTTCAGCCCTTCGGCAACTGCCTTGGTGACGAACGCCAGTGGTGTGGGCCGGCGTCTGTCGGTCGGCCACCGGCGCCGTACGCTCATGACAGCCGAGTAGTCCGCCTCCACCACGCTGAGCACGTGGGGGATGGACGATGCGGACGTCAACATGACTTGCGCGGTCGCTGCCCTGATCCTGGTGAAGGGCTCGATGGAACCATCCTCGTGAGCACCATGGCGCACCGACGTCTCACCCGGCAGTGGCGGCAGTGGTGCGTCTGTTGAGCCACCCGGCCCTGCCTGTGGCCGACCCACAGGTCCTCTGGCAGGTGCGGGCACCTTCAACGCCGTCTTCGTCGAAGGATCTCTGATCGGCTGGTCGCCATCATCCGGCGCCTGCTCGATGACGCACACCTCGGTACCGACTCCAATCGTCGATCCCTCAGCCACGATGATCTCGACCACAGTTCCGGCCACAGGAGAGGGGATCTCCGAGTCGACCTTGT
>CAITOG010000339.1 GCA_903893955.1 uncultured Actinomycetes bacterium | reverse complement strand
GGTTGCTGCCCAACGGGATGCTTCGGCCTGAGCTGCGAGCAGAGCTTCGACAGATCGACGATGCCCGCAATGCCTGGAGCGTGGTCTGGCTCTGGGCCATGGTGGCGATCATCTTTGCCGTCGCCACCCAGTTCGATCGCTGGTGGGTGGTGCTCGTGGCCTTCTTTGCCATGGGCCCGATCTATGTCCGCTTCGCGATTCTGATGCACGAGGCTGCTCACAAGCTGCTCTTCACCTCAAAGCGTGCCAACGACTTCGTTGGCAAGTGGTTCATCGCCTACCCAGCCTTCGTGCCGATCTCCCTCTATCGGCGAGGTCACTTCGCGCACCACAAGGAGGAGTTCGGCGCCGACGATCCCGACATCGCCTTCTACGCCGGCTATCCCGGACACTGGGCGGACCTGCGTCGACGCCTGCTCAGGGACGCTTGTGGGATCTCTGGCTGGAAGAACTTCAAGGTGCTCCTCCTCGCCACCCGATCGAAGCAGGGCCGCACCATCGCTGTCCCGATCCTGGGCGTCCAGGCCCTCTTGTGGGCCGGCTCGTGGGTCATCACCGGTGCGTGGTGGGCCTACCCGGTGCTCTGGTTCGCCCCGTGGATGACCCAGTGGCGAGTCCTCAACCGCCTCCGCTCGATCGGCGAGCACGGCGGCCTCACCGCCAGCGACGATCGGCGCGCAACCACCCACAACGTCACCCAGCACCTTGTGGCTCGCATCTGGCTCGTGCCCTACAACACCGGCTGGCACCTTGCCCACCACGTCGACATGGGAATCCCCTGGCGCAACCTGCCTCGCTACCACCACGAGCTCGAAGCCGCGGGCTACGTCACACCCCAGCTCACCTATCCGAGCTACCTGGCCCTCTGGCGAGCAGCCTGCTCTGCCCCTGTGGCCTAGCGAACCATCAGGTGGCGGTCATCCCGCCATCGACGCTCAGCGCCGCACCGGTGGTGCCGCTCGACGCCTCGGTGGCCAACCAGCCCACCAGCGCTGCTGGCTCTTCAGGGCGAAGCAGCCGACCGAGCAGCTGGTGCTCGGCGAACTCCTCGACCGCTGCCAAGCCGTAGAGGTCCGCCGAGGCGGCCAGGATCGGCGTGTCCGTCGAACCAGGGCAGATGGCGTTGGCGGTGATGCCGGTCCCGGCGAGGTCGGCGGCGACGCCCTTGACCAGGCCGATGACAGCGTGCTTGGCAGCCGAGTAAGCCGCCAAGTGGCGGAGCCCCACGAGCCCGGCGGCTGATGACACCGCGATCAGGCGACCGTGCCGAGGCGACCCTGCGGCGAGGAGGTGTGGGATGGCGGCCGTGAACAGGCGCCTCGTTCCATGGAGGTTGATGTCGATCACGGCGTCGTAGGCAGCATCGCCCATCTCGTGGAGTGCCATGCCACCAGCGATGACCCCAGCCGAGGCGACCGCCACGTCGAGGCGCCCGAAGTGCTCGACCGCTGTCTCGCACGCCAAGCGCATGTCGGAAGCGCTCCGCACGTCGCCGACCAGGGCGAGGGCGTGCTCGCCATGGCGGCCACAGACCGAGTCGAGCTCCGCCTTGGTGGCCAGCGGGTACCCGATGGCGGGATCGTCGCGGCACCGGTCGACCGCCACCACCCTGATCCCCTGGGCCACGAGGACATCCACGATGGCGGCGCCGATCCCTCGCCCCGCACCGGTGACCACCGCGACACGGCTCACCTCGGGAACCTCGAGTCGACGACGTCGAGCAACTGGTTCGAGAGCATGTCGAGCAGGGCACGCCCCTCTCCGAGCGAGGCCGCCGTTGGATCCCCGAGGATCCCCGTCGGGCTCACCTCCTTGAGGCGTCCATCACGAAGATCGCTGGCGATCTCGCTGAGTGGTGTCAGGGTGCCGATCACCACCTCATCTTGGCGCACGAGCGAAGGGTCGAGGGCAAGCAGCATCGAGGTCTCGCTTCGACCGGCATGTGCGTCACCGCCGTCGATGCTGGGCGAGAAGCACAGCAGGTCGTCCCCTTCCCGCATCGCTGTCGTGGAGGCTCTCGCCAGCGCTGCTGCGTTGCCCCCGTGCCCTGAGACCACGACGACCCCTCGAAACGACGAGCGAGCAGAGCGGACCACCTCGGTGAGGACGGCGGCGAGCACGTCAGTGCCGATCGAGATGGTGCCGATGAACTCCTGGTGCTCCCCGCTCGCGCCAATGCCGAGTGGCGGGGCCACCAGCACGTCGTCTCGCCGCTGGGCCAGTCGATCGCACAGCACGCTCGCCACCATCGTGTCGGTCCCGAGCGGCAGGTGGGGACCATGCTGCTCCGTGGAGCCGAGGGGCACGACAAGGAGGGTGCCCCACCCGCGTCGGGCCAGCTCGTGGGAGGTGACCTGGTCGAGCCGGGTCGCCGAGATGGTCACGCCGAGGTGCTGAGCGTGACCGGCTGACGGGCCGAGTGGTCGGCCTGCGGCGTCGGCCGCACCGTCACCGGCACAGCGGCCAGGGCTGCCTCGCCGTGACCGAAGACACACTCGGGGTCTGGTCCATCGAGGGGCAGGCCGGTGAAGAACTTAGCTGCCATGCAGCCCCCCTGGCAGGCGTCGAAGGAGCCACAGGACGCACACGCCCCCGCACTCTGCGGCTCCCGCAGCGAGGTGAAGAGCGACGATTCGCGCCACACGCTGGTGAAGCCACCGCCATCGCGGACGTTGCCAGCCAGGAAGTCCTCGTGGATGACGAACGGGCAGGCGTAGACATCGCCGATCGGATCGATCAGGCAGACCACTCGCCCGGCGCCACACAGGTTCAGACCGTCGAGCGGATCGCCGAGGGCAGAGAGGTGGAAGAACGAGTCGCCGGTGAGCACCGTGGGACGATCGAGCAGCCACGTATAGAGCGCGCGCTGCTGGGGGTTGGTCAGGTGGAGCTCGTCCCAGGTGTCAGCGCCCCGTCCAGATGGCCGCAGGCGGGTGAGCCTGAGCTGGGCGCCGTAGCGCGCCGCGATGGCCTCGAACTGATCCAGCTGGCTCACGTTGTGGCGGGTCATCACCACCGAGATCTTGAACTCGCCGAACCCGGCCTCCGCTAGGTTGTCCATCGCCGTGGTCGCCGCCGCGAAGCTTCCCGGACCTCGGAGCGCGTCGTTGGTGGCCTCATCGGCACCGTCGATCGAGATCTGGACATCGACGTAGTCGCTGCCGGCCAGGCGCCGAGCTCGCTGCGGTGTCAGGCGGGTCCCGTTGGTCGAGAACTTGACTCCCACGCCGCTCGCGGTGGCGTGCTCGACGAGCTCGAAGAAGTCGCCGCGGATCATCGGCTCGCCCCCACCGATGTTCACGTAGAAGATCTTGAGGGCTGCCATCTCGTCGATGAGGCCGGCGGCCTCTTCGGTCGAGAGCTCCGCAGGGTCTCGTCGGCCGGAGCTCGACAGGCAATGGGCGCACGCCAGGTTGCAGGCGTAGGTCAGCTCCCAGGTGAGGCAGATCGGCGCAGCCAGCCCGAGCTTGAAGCGGTCCTGGAGCGATGGTGTCTCAGCAGGCATCGATGACTCCTGACGAAGCGAGGTGGTCGAGGGCAGCGACGTAACGATCACGCTCGCCGTCGGGGGCGACAGCGTCGATCGCCTCGCCGGCGGTGTCGTGCTCCTCCAGGGTGCGGACGAGCTCGACGAGCGGGCGCGACTTCAAGAAAACCAGCCGGCGGGTGCCGTAGTGGTAGGCAAGGGCGCCGAAGGACTCGTCTCTGAGCGCGACCTGGGGATGGAGCCGCCAGGCCCGACCGGGATCGAAGGTCGAGATCGCCGGCATCGCCGGAGCGGCCATGGCGCTAGTAGACCCCGCACATTCCATCGATGGAGACCTCTTCGACGAGGAGCTCCTCGGTGACGTCGCGGGAGTCATCAGTGGCCTGGTCGGCGGCCAGCTCGGTGGTCGGGTCGTCCATCGCTCTCTCCTCGTGTCGCACGCCGGTGGCGTGTGGTCGTGTGATCATCTTCGCAGGCGACGTCTGTGTCGGCCACCTCAGACACTAGAGCCCTCTGCAAGGATGAGCGCGTGAGCACCGCCAGCCACATCGAGCCCTGGCCGACACCGGCTGCCACGCATCGCTGCGCTCCCCCTCCTGGCTCGGCAATGGTGCTCGATCCTTCCGTCCGAGAGCTCGCTCCTGGTGTGCTCGTCGGTGGCTATCCCTTCCGGCTCCTACGACTCGAGCCACAGGGCCGAGCCCTTGTGGCCCGGTGGGCAGCGGGCGAGCCCGTCAGCGCCAGCCCATCGGAGTTGCGACTGGCGGCGAGGCTCGCCGACGCCGCCATGTTCCATCCGCGACCCGTCGAGGGAGGTCCGGACCCGACCGAGGTCACCTTCGTCATCCCGGTCAAGGACCGACCGGCGGAGCTCGGAGAGCTGCTCGACGCCCTCGGTCCACGCCGGGTCATCGTGGTTGACGACGCCAGCGAGGACCCTGCAGCGATCGCCTCGGTCGTCCACGCCGCCGGTGCACAGCTGATCGAGCTGCCCGAGAGTCGCGGGCCCGGTGGCGCACGCAACGCTGGGATGTCGAGCGTCAAGACCGAGATCACCTGCTTCCTCGACTCCGACGTCATGCTCGATGACGCGGGCCTGCTCGACAGACTCCTCGTCCACTTCGCCGACCCAGGCGTCGCAGCCGTGAGCCCGCGAGTAACCGGTCCTGCGGGAACCATCCCACTCGAGCGATTCGAAGCGGCCGCGTCGCCACTCGATGTCGGGCGATCCCCTGCGGTGGTCCGACCAGGCAGCTCGGTGAGCTATGTGCCGAGCGCGGCCTTGCTCATCCGCAGCTCGCTCGGCCCCTCGCTCTTCGACGAGCGCCTGGCCGGTGGCGAGGATGTCGATCTCATCTGGCGGCTCAGCTCGGCGGGGCACACGATCCGCTTCGATCCAGGCGTCGTCGTCTTCCACCCTGCCCGAGCCACCCTTCGTGCGTGGCTCTCGCAGCGCTTCTTCTACGGCACCACCGCCGCACCGCTCGAAGCTCGCCACGGCCAGCTGGTGGCGCCGATGGCGGGATCGGGCTGGACAGCAGCTGCGCTCGGGGCGCTTGTATTGGGCGCGCCAGTGGCGGCGATCGGCTCGATCGGGGTTGCCGCCGCGATGCTCTCGAAACGCCTCGAAGGCCGAGTCGCCTCCCCGCGTCGCACCGCCGCCCACCTGGTGGCAAGCAATGCCGTCAGTGCCGGACCGCAGCTGGCCCGCCAGCTCCTTCGCTCCTGGAGCCCGGTGCTGGTGGTGGCGTCGTTGGTGTCTCGACGAGTGAGGCGTGCACTGGCGATGGTCCTCGTCGTGAGCACGGTGGAGCGCCGTCGATCGACCCGCCGCGAGCTCTCGGTCGCAGAGGCAGCAGTGCTCGGGTCGCTCGACGACGTCACCTACGCCGCTGGACTCTGGACTGGCGTGCTCCGGACGCGACGAACCGGGGCCTTGCGGCCCCGGTTCATCTGGCGTTCTCGTCGATCGTCGCCCAGTCCCCCGGGCTCAGATGGCTAGAACCTGACGATCCCTCGGACGTTCTTGCCGTCCGCCAGATCGTCGTAGCCCTGCTGGACCTGGTCCAAGGTGTACTCCTGGGTGATCAAGGCGTCGATCTCGAGCAGCCCCTTCTCGTGGAGCCGCAGCAGGTTCGGGATCTGGAACCTCGGGTTGGCCGAGCCGAACACCGTCCCGAGCAAGGACTGGTTGAACATGGCGAAGTTGAAGAGGTTGAGATCTGCCGTGTTCTGGTTGAACGGGGCGATGGCGGTGGTGACCACCCGGCCACCCTTGGCGCACAGCGAACGAGCCTGCTCGATCAGATCACCGGTCAAGACGCCCGGCGTGAGCACCACGACATCGGCGTTGCGACCCATGGTCAGGTCCGGCATGACGTTGAACGCCGCGTCCATGATCGACGTGGCGCCGTGCGTGGCGCCGATCTTCATGGCCCTGTCGACCTTGCTCTGGAGGATGTCGATCGCCACGACCGCACGGGCACCGCCGATGCGGGCACCTTGGATCGCGCCCGAGCCGACCCCGCCACAGCCGATGACTGCAACGACCTCGCCAGCCTTGAGCTCAGCTCGGTCGATGACTGAGCCGTAGCCGGTCGAGATGCCGCAGCTGATCAGCGCAGCTGCCTTCAGGTCCTGCCATGGCTCGATCTTCACCAGGCTGGCCTCGTTGACCACGATGTGATCGGCGAAGGTCCCGAGCTGGGCCATGCGGTTGACGTTGCGCCCGTCGAGGTGATGCCGCCAGGTCATGTCGCTCATCATCGGACCGGCCAGCGTCATCGCGGTCAGGTCGCAGAGGTACTGACGACCAGAGGCGCACGGCTCACAGCGGCCACAGGCCGGCACGAACGACACGGCGACCTGGTCGCCGGGTGCGAGCGAGGTGACGTTGTCACCGACGGCCTCGACGATGCCGGAGCCCTCGTGGCCACCGATGCACGGGAACATCGAGTCGACGCCGAAGAGCTGCAGGACCTCGGTGTCCTGGCTGATGTCACCGGTGCGGACGTGCTCGTCGGAGTGGCACATGCCGGACCACGCCATCTTGACGAGCACCTCACCTGCGTGCGGCTCGTCGAGCTCGATCTCCTCGGTCCTCCATGGCTCGTGGAGCCCTGAGACGATTGCTGCGCGGACCTTCATGCGTCCTCCCCCTTCTCGGTCTTCGCCTCCCGCCGGACCGGCTGGGCAAGCATCTCTGACCATAGCCGCGACCCGATGCCGCCTACAGGCTCAGACCCCTGGTCCAGCCGTGTTGCCGGTCAACATCGGATCGTGGTGGAACTCGAGCCACGAGGTCAACGGGTTGGTCAGCCACTGACTCTTCGACCCAGCGATCTGGAAGTGGACGACGTCCCCGGCGAGGTGCACGTTCTGCGGATGACAAGGGTTGGTCAAAGGGACACAGACTCCGTGATAACCGGCGACGGTGATGCCGATCGTGCCATTCGGGTCGGAGGTGATGATCGGGGTGCTCTGCCCTGCAACCTGGGGGTTGTCGCGGTTCGACAGCTGTGACTCCTGCCAGATCTTTGTCCCGGTCGCACCGTCGATGATCTGCAGGCCGCCCTTGTCGAGTGCTGGGGTCTCGACCACGATGTCGGCCGAACCGGAGCCTGTCAGGTCCGCCGCGACTGGCGAACCGAGCACGCTGCCCGTGTCAACCCGCCACAGCCGCTTGCCGGTGGCGCCGTTGAAGGCGTAGACGGACCCAGACTCGACGCTGCCGCCGGTCGAGACAGCCTGGGTGGCGATGATGACGTCCAAGCGCCCGGTGCCGGTGATGTCGGCCAGGATCGGTGACGAGGTCTCCTGGTCGAGCTGGTGGCTCCAGACGACCTGGCAGGACGTGT
>CAITOG010000338.1 GCA_903893955.1 uncultured Actinomycetes bacterium | reverse complement strand
GGCGAGATCTACGTCTTCAAGAACAACACCGACTCCGCCGGCAACTCCTACGGATGCCACGAGAACTATCTCGCGCGGCGAAGCGATGACCTCGACCGATACTCCGAGATCTTGATCCCCTTCCTCGTGTCACGCCAGATCTATGCCGGCGCGGGCAAGATCCTCCTGACCAACAAGGGTCCGCAGTACTGCCTCTCGCAGCGCGCGGAGCACATCTGGGAGGGCGTCTCCTCGGCGACCACGAGGAGCCGGCCGATCATCAACTCGCGCGACGAACCACATGCAGATGCCGAGCGCTACCGACGGCTGCACGTCATCGTCGGCGACTCGAACATGAGCGAGTACGCGACCTTCTTGAAGGTGGGTGCCACCGCTATCTTGCTTCGGATGCTCGAAGACAAGAGCCAGATCCTGCGAGATCTGACGCTCGAGAGCCCCATCAGGGCGATCCGAGAGATCTCACAGGACCCGACCCTGGCCGCCACCGTCCGACTCTCGAATGGCCGAGAGATCTCTGCGCTCGACATCCAGACGGAGTACCTCGAGCGAGCACTTCGATATCGAGACGCCAGAGGGCTCCCGCCTGATGAGGATCGGGCCCTCGACATGTGGGCACACGTGATGACCAATCTCGCCACCGACCCGTCGGTGCTGTGGCGCGAGTGTGACTGGGTGGCAAAGCTCCGCCTCATCGAGGGCTACCAAGCTCGCCATGGCCTGGGCATGGGGAGCCCCAAGGTGGCGCTGGTCGAGCTCATGTACCACGACATCGATCGGCGACGAGGGCTGTTCTACAAACTCCAGGCCGCTGGTCAGGTCGACCGCACCACCTCAGACGCCGCGATCAAGGAGGCGATGGTGTCGCCGCCATCGACGACCCGTGCTCGCCTTCGTGGCGCCTTCGTCAAGCGAGCCAAGGAGCAGCGACGCGACTACACGGTCGATTGGGTGCACCTCAAGCTCAACGACATGGCGCAGCGTACGATTCTGCTCAAGGATCCCTTCAAGTCACACGACGACCGAGTCGAGCGCCTCATCGAGTCGCTCTAGGCCGACAGGGGCAACAGCACCTCCTCGGCTAGCCTGCGAAGGATGTCAGAGGGGACCGAGCACGACGCAGCCGACCCCGGTCATCCGACCAGCAGCGCGCCGTCCGACACTTCGCAAGTTGCGCCATCGACGACCAAGCGTGCCGACGCCTCGAGGAGCACGAGCAGGGCCATCGGCGAGTGGGTCGGCGTTCTCGTGCTTGCCCTCTTGGCCGCCTTCGTGGTCCGAGCGTTCATCTTCCAGACCTTCTACATCCCATCAGGTTCCATGGAGCCGACGCTCCAGATCGGTGATCGAATCGTCGTCTCGAAGTTGAGTTATCGGATCCACGCGCCCGGCAGAGGCGACATCATCGTGTTCCACGCACCGCCTCGCGAGCAGAGCGCCTGCGCTGATCCTCAGATCAAGGACCTGGTCAAGAGGGTCATCGGCCTGCCAGGCGAGACGATCTCGTCTCGAGGGAACCAGGTCCTGATCAACGGCAAGCCCATCGCACAACCGTGGTTCCCAGCGACCGCCCTCGGGCCGGCCATCGAGCCGCAGACCATCCCTGCCAACCAGTACTTCGTCATGGGTGACAATCGAACCAACTCCTGCGACAGCCGGATGTGGGGCACCTTGCCGCGCACCGACATCATCGGCCACGTCGTGCTGCGAATCTGGCCGATCAACCGAATCGGCATCCCCTGAGCGCCGGGCTCGCTGCAGCCGGGTCGGTAGGATCGGTCTCGTGCTGTCGCTGAGCCCGCTCAAGCTGGTCATCGTCCTCGTCGTCGCCCTGGTGCTGGTGGGGCCCGACAAACTACCTGGACTTGCACGCCAGATGGGTGCGGCGTGGAAGGCATTCCGAGGCTTCTCGACGCGTATCGAGGACGAGGTGCGAGCCAACATGCCTGATCTTCCGAGCACCGGCGACATCGCCCGGTTCGCCCGCTCGCCAGTGGCGCTGCTCGACTCGTTGGCGAAGCTCGATGACGAGCCGCTCGTGCCAGACCCAGGCGTCGACGAGGTACCCGACGACAGCGATCACCTCCAGCCTGACCCTGGCGCACCCCACCTAGGCGCCGCCGACGCCGTGGGGGAGTCCCCTGGCAGCTCGCCGCCGCCAGCGATGACGCCACCTCGAACGACCCCGTCGTCGTCGTCATCGTCGACAACGTCATCACGGCCGACGCCACCGTCGACTGACACGCCCATCGATCCCTCGCTGAACTGAACCGTCTCGATGACCCTGGCTGACCGGCTCCGACGCAGCGACAAGGACGAGGAGACGTCCTCGCCCGACTCGATGACGCTCACGCAGCACCTAACTGAGCTCCGACGCCGCCTCATGGTGTGCGCGGTCGCCTTCTTGATCGCTGCAGTCATCGCGTTCATCGGCTACGGGCACATCCTCGCCTTCTTGAAGGGTCCGTACTGCCGCGCCTATCACGGCCACTGCTCGCTCTATGTGACCAGCCCGCTTGACGGGCTGAGTCTCCGCATCAAGATCGCTTGCTTCGGAGGTCTCATCTTGAGCACCCCAGTGCTGCTCTTCGAGCTCTGGCGGTTCATCACACCGGGCCTCAAGGCCAAGGAGAAGCGCTACGTCATCCCGTTCGTCATCGCCTCGATGGTCCTGTTTCTCGCTGGAGCCACAGTCGCCTACGTCACCTTCGAGCATGCGCTGGTCTTCTTAGGCGCCATCGGCGGGAGCGGGTTGACCCAGATCTACAACCCAAACCAATACCTCAGCTTGATCATGTGGATGATGATCATCTTTGGACTGACCTTCGAGTTCCCTGTGATTCTCGTCGGGCTCCAGCTGGCCAGGGTCGTGACCCCTGCACAGCTCCTGGCGTGGTGGCGATGGGCGATCATCGCCATCACCCTGGCCGCCGCCATCTTCACGCCGAGCGGCGACCCACTCTCAATGCTGGCCCTTGGGATCCCGCTGGTGGTCTTCTATTTCCTGGCCATCCTGGTCGGAAAGCTTGCCCGTCGGTGAGCGACCCAGGCGACCAACCAGCGACGTCGGCACTTCGCCGACGCTTCAAGGAGCAGCAGCACTTCGATCTCGACGCCTTCCAAGATCGAGCGCTCGACGTCCTCGACCAAGGCAGCTCAGTCCTCGTCAGCGCCCCAACGGGCTCTGGCAAGACCTTGGTCGCCGCCTATGGCATCACGATGGCCCTGGGCAACGGGCAGAAGGCGTTCTACACCACGCCGCTCAAGGCCCTCTCCAACCAGAAGTTCACCGAGCTGATCATCGAGCATGGCGCCGACCAGGTGGGGTTACTGACAGGCGACACCGCCATCCGTCCTGGCGCTCCCATCGTGGTGATGACCACCGAGGTCTTGCGCAACATGCTCCTGACCCGTTCGCCGCTGCTCGTCGACCTCGGCTTGGTCGTTCTCGATGAGGTGCACTTCATCCAAGACCCCTACCGAGGTGGCGTGTGGGAGGAGGTCCTGATCCTCACGCCACCCGACGTGCGCTTCGTCTGCCTCTCAGCGACGGTGTCGAACGCGTCGGTCCTCGGCGACTGGATCCGCTCTGTGCGCGGGCCCCTTGAAGTGATCGTCGAGCAACGCCGACCGATCACCCTGCACCACCACGTGGCGGTGACGCCTCGCGGCGGGAGCGGCCCGTTCCTGTTCGACCTGCTCGACGGTGACCGGATCACGGAGCGGGGCCTCAAGATCGACCAGACCATGCGACGGCGCCCTCCCGGCGGCAGATCGTGGCGCGGTGGTCGCCCCTCTGGCCCTCCTCCAGCGTTCGTCAGCCCTCGACGCTCTGAGCTCGTCGCCCTGCTTGAGAGCAACGACTTGCTGCCTGCGATCGTGTTCATCTTCTCTCGGGCTGCGTGCGATGACGCCGTTCGCCAGCTGCTGCGAGACGGCCTTCGACTGGTCGGGCGCTCCGAGCGGATCCGCATCAGGGCGATCGCTGAGCACCACGTCGCCGAGTTCGACGACGACGAGCTCGACGCGCTTGGCTACGACGAGTGGCTCGAAGGCCTCGAGGCAGGTTTCGCCGCCCATCACGCCGGGCTTGTCCCTGCCTTCCGCGAGGCGGTAGAGACCTGTTTCAGCCAAGGTCTCCTCGGCGCCGTGTTCGCCACCGAGACGCTGTCATTAGGCATCAATATGCCTGCCCGCACCGTCGTCCTGGAGCGCTTCACCAAGTACGGCGGCTCGGGGCGATCGATGTTGACTTCGGGAGAGTACGCGCAGATGACCGGCCGGGCAGGTCGACGCGGACTCGACGACGAGGGACATGCAGTGGTCGCCTTCTCTCCCGAGACTCCGATCAGCGATGTGGCCAGGGTGGCCGTTGCGCCACCCCCGGACCTGCACTCGACGTTCCGCCCGACGTACAACCTTGCGTGCAATCTCGTCGCTCGCTTCGACGAGCCAGAGGCGCTCGCCGTCCTCGCTCGATCCTTCGCCCAGTACGAGGTGGATCACCACCACCGTGGCCCAGCGAAGCGTTCGGTCGGCGAGGTGTTCGGCAGGAGAATGGCGGTCCTCGAGGAGACCGGCCACGTCCGGGGGTGGAAGCTCACCGCCTCTGGGGAGCGGCTTCGCAAGCTCTACCACGAGGCTGACGTCCTCGTCGCCGCGATGCTCGATGCTGACGTGCTCGAAGGCGCGGAGCCGGCCGTCGTCGCCGGCGTGCTTGCCTCCTTCATCTTTGAGCCCCGGCGTGCACGGCCTGGCGCTGCCGGACCTTCGAAGCGCAAGGGGTCGAAGCGTGGAGCGCTCCCGGATCGACTTGGCCAGGGCAGGATCAAAGACCTGCAGGCTCGCCATGACGCGCTGGCGGCCCTTTCAGAGCGGCTCAGGACCATCGAGGAGGTCCACCTGGTGCCTCGGACCAAGCGACCAGAGCCCGGCCTGTCGACTGCGGTCGCCTCGTGGGCCAGGGGAGCAGCGCTCTCGACGGTCCTCGAGGTCGCCTCGAGGGACGTCGGCGATGTCGCACCGGGTGACCTCGTGCGAGTACTCAAGCAGGTTGCAGATCTCGCGGAGCAGATCTCTCGCGCCTCGTCAGATCCAGAGGTCGCCACGGCCGCCCTCGATGCCCACCACGCAGTGGTGCGATCTGTGGTCGCAGGTGGGGGACCGGTGGTATCCGCGAGGCAGGACCCCACCCCGCTCTAAGGTCACATCGCATGTTCCCGTACGCGGAGGAGACCTTCACTGAAGAGGAGCAGGCCATCCTGCGCCCCTACTTCACCAACGTCGATCTGCCTGTCTTCGCGCTCGTGAACCTGCCCGAAGTGGTCAAAGGCGCGCTCTTCGCCCGCTACTCGAGATCTCCAAAGAGCCTTCGACGCTTGTTCCTCGATGAGTTCGTCGGCGACCTCGACCTCTCAGGCGACCTGAGCTTCGACGCCACTGTCGGTCTTCGGCGAGCTGAGGAGCTCTACGAGAAGGTCTTCTTCGAGTACGGCGACGACTCTGTAGCGCAGCTCGGCGGCGTCCACCTGGCCTGCGAGCAAGCGTCGAACCTGCTGACCAAGATCCTCGAGTGGGGCCGACTGATGGCCTACCTCGAGCAGTCCACCCGCTACCTCGGCTACGACGCTCGCCTCCCGAGCGGTCACTACCGCTACTACCGGGCGCCCGAGATTCTCGAGTCACCCATGGGCGCGCGCTACGTGGGAGACATGGACAGGATGTTCGACGCCTACGCGCAGATGCTGCCCGACGCGCAGGCATGGCTCCAGCAGCGTTACCCCCAAGAGCCCGGCGACTCCGATTTCGTCTACCGTCAGGCCGTCAGGGCCAAGGCACTCGACGCTGTGCGTGGCATCCTGCCGGCGGCATCGCTCTCGAACGTTGGGATCTACGGGACCGGACAGTCGTACGAGATGTTGCTGCTCCGGATGCGGAGCCATCCGCTCCCAGAGGCACGTCACTACGCCGACCTCATGCTCGAGGAGCTGCGAAAGGTGATCCCATCCTTCCTTCGAAGGATCGACATTGCCGAGCGAGGTGGGGAGTGGAGCGAATACCTGGCGCAGACTCGGACCGACACCACAGCGGTGCTCGAACGCCTGTGGCCCGACGCGTTGGCCGAGCCGATCGACCTCGACGAGCGAGAGGTGAGGCTCGTCGACTTCGATCCCGAGGGCGAGGACAAGGTCGTCGCCGCCATCTGCTTCGCAGGCTCGACCATGTCGGAGTCCGAGGCGATCCGTCGGGTCGGCGCACTTGGCCATGACGACAAGGTCGCCATCATCCGGGCGTACGTCGGCGAGCGTGCGAACCGTCGCCATCGTCCCGGACGAGCGTTCGAGCGGACCGACTATCGCTTCGAGCTGGTCACCGACTACGGGGCCTTCCGTGATCTCCAGCGACACCGGATCTTGACGGTGGAGTGGCAAGAGCTCTCGCCTCACCTCGGCTACGACGTCCCAGCGGTGATTGAAGAGGCTGGGCTCGAGGGAGCCTACGCAGAGACCATGGAACGCTCAGCAGCGCTCCATCACGATCTGCTCGAAGAGCACGCTGACCAAGCTGGCTACGCGGTCGCGCTGGCGTACCGCCTTCGCTATGTGATGCAGATGAACGCACGCGAGGCCATCCACCTGATCGAGCTGCGCTCGGGCCCTCAGGGTCACCCGTCGTACCGTCGTGTCGCACAGGACATGCACCGAGCGATCGCCGAGGTGGCAGGCCATCGAGCGATCGCCGAGGCGATGGCACACGTCGACCACGGCGCGACAGATCTCGAGCGGCTCGAGTCTGAGCGACGGGCTGAGCAGCGCCGGCAGCGATCCGATCTCGGCGGCCGCTGAGCCACCATCCCTCAGCGCAGCGCCTCATTCGTTGCGCAACATGGCTTCAGGTGGCAGACCTCGTCGATATCTTCTAATGTCCGAGACGTCCCGAGGGGTGCCGGCCTCGGTTGGTGATCTTCGGGGCGCTGTGAGTGGCGGAGGGCGGCCTGGGGGCCGAGTAGAGAACGTTGAAGCTGATCGTGCACCTCTCGGGGAGCGCGAACGGACGAGACGGCACCAAAGGACCCCCGGGCCCTGCCGCCGCAGACCGCACAACGGTCCGCCCATTGCCACCACACCTGCGCACATGGCATCTATGCTGCCGCGCAGACCGAGCAGGAAGAAGATATGGCACCAGACAAGCTGGATGACGAAATCGAGATCAACGACGAGATCGAAGAGGATCTTGACGAGGCGATCGGCGATGACCTCGACGATGACCTCGACGAGGTCGTCGAGGGCGATGACGAGGTCGAAGAGATCCCCGTCGCCGATGTACGAGCCACTGAAGAAGAGGACGAGGACGTCCCTGACGCAGATGATGTGGAGGCAAGCCTCGACGTCATCTTGAAGGAGCGGCTCGTCGTCGAAGACGAAGTGGAGGACGAAGAGGCTCCTGAGCCAGACGAGCGTGGTGACGGGACTGAGCGTGTCCTGCCGAAGCAGTCAGACGAGTTCGTGTGTTCGAGCTGCTTCTTGGTCAAGAGCTCGAACCAGCTCGCCGACAAGAAGAAGAAGCTCTGCCG
>CAITOG010000337.1 GCA_903893955.1 uncultured Actinomycetes bacterium | reverse complement strand
GTCTTGATCAGGGAGGGCAACCTGATCCCTCGGGCTGAAGAGTTCCTCACTGCTCTCAAATCATCTGGGCGCGCCTTCCTCGTCCTGACGAACAATTCTGCCTATACGCCACGCGACCTCTCGGCCCGGCTGACCGCCATTGGTCTCAACGTGCCCGAGGAACTCCTGTGGACCTCAGCGTTAGCAACAGCAAAATTCGTCGCCGACCAGCGACCTGGCGGCTCGGCGTTCGTCATCGGAGAGTCCGGGCTCACCACTGCGCTCCATGATGTGGGCTACACCTTGACCAACCTTTCTCCGGACTACGTCATCCTTGGCGAGACAAGGTCATGGAGCTTCGAGGCGGTTACCACAGCGGTTCGGCTCATCGAGGGCGGCGCCAGATTCCTCGGGACCAACCCGGACCCCACTGGCCCATCCATCGAGGGCTCGCTGCCGGCGTGCGGGGCAGTGGCGGCGATGATCCAGCGGGCGACGGGCGTCGAGCCCTATTTCATCGGCAAGCCGAACCCGCTCATGATGCGCGAGGGGCTCAACGTCCTGGGCGCCCATTCAGAATCAACGGTGATGATCGGCGACCGCATGGACACCGACGTGCTCTGCGGCATCGAGGCCGGACTTGAGACCATCCTGGTGCTCTCCGGGGTCACCGCCGCCGACGAGGTCGAGCGCTTCTCCTACAGGCCGTCACGCATCGTGCGCTCGGTGTCGGACCTGATCGAGGAGCTCTAGGCCTCAAGCCACATCATCAACAAGCGACGCCACAAGGCGAAGCAGGTCCCGATCGCGGTCGTAGGTGACCAGCTTGGCCGCCTGGGACAAGGTGCACCAGACGAGCTCATCGGCCTCGTCGTTGACGGTGAACTCTCCGCTCACAATGTCCATCAGCCAGTAGGCGACGATCTTCGGCCGGCCCTTTCGGTGCACGTACTCAGTCGTCCCGATGAAGCGCTCGAGCCGGCAGGTGAAGCCGGTCTCCTCGTGGACCTCTCTGAGCGCGCACTCCTCGAAGGTCTCCCCTGGATCGAGCTTTCCCTTTGGGAAGGACCAGTCTTCGCGGTGAGGACGATGGAGCACGGCGATCTCGAGGCGCCCACCCTTGCCGGTGCGGCAGAGGATCCCCCCGGCTGCCCGCATCAGATCCTGTGGTGGGTTGTCCGGCTCGATCACCGGACGCAGCTTGGTGCGCACAGATCTGACGGTACCGCCTTGAAAGCGCCCATCGGTGGAGGGTCCTAGCCCTCGGTGCGATCGAAGATGAGACGTCCCGGCTCCTCGGTGACGATGAAGTGGAGCTGGTCGGTGTCGAGGAACGACTCGATGTCCGCCCACATCACGCCGAAGTCGGGGGCCGCCATATGGGCGTTGTAATCATCCATCGACGCGAACCACTGGAGCGTGACGCCGTCGAAGCCAGGGTCGTCATCACCCTGATAGCTCTCGAGGGGCTTGGGGTGCTGCTCGTAGCGCACGACGAAGCTCCCCGCCTCGAGGGTGGGGATCAGTGTGGCGTGGACCTCTTCCCAGTGCTGGTGGAACTCTGCTGGCGTCATGCCGGCCTTGCGGCGGAGCAGGCAGGTGAGTCGAACCATCTCAGGACTCCTTGTCATTCGAGGTGACGGCGGTGCACCCCGACACTAGACCCGCCCTCCACCATGGAGCCGGCTCGTAGCATGGCGCCATGCATCCCGAACTCCTGGCGCTCGACCTGACCGCGCCACGGGTCGCTGTCCTGCTCGCTGTCGGCGTGGCAGCAGGGGTGTTCAACGGCGTGGCCGGCGGTGGCACGCTGCTCACCTTCCCCACCCTGCTGGCCCTCGGGGTCCCGGCGCTGAGCGCCAACATCACCTCGTCGGTCGGCGTGCTCACGTCGAACTTCGGTGGCGTGGCCGGCTTCCGTCGCGAGATCGGCGAGCTCAGGCGCCACGTGGTCGACCTGATCATCCCAACCGTCCTCGGCGTGACCACAGGTGCGCTCCTGCTCATCACCACGCCTGCCGCATCGTTCCGCTCCGTGGTGCCGTGGCTCGTGCTGCTCGCCACCGCCACGTTCGCGCTCCAGCCCTTCATCAATCGACGCCTCGCCAACGTGCGCCACGATCACCCGACCCGTCGCGTGCTCCTGCTCATCGGCTCGGCGGCTGTGTCGCTCTACGCCGGCTACTTCGGCGCCGGCCAGGGCGTGATGCTCCTCGCCGTCTACGGGCTCGCCCTCAACGTTTCAATGTCGCATCTGCATGGACTCCGCTCGGCGACCTCGATCCTCAACAACACGATCGCCGTTGCGATCTTCGTGATCGCGGGCGATCACATCGTCTGGGCAGCCGCTGGCCTGCTGGCGGTCGGGGCGCTCGTCGGCGGCTGGCTCGGCGCCACGGTGGCCAGAACGCTGCCTGCGCCGATCCTGCGGGTGATCGTGGTGATCATCGGCGGGGCGACCGGCATCACGCTCCTCATCCAGGGGTAACCAATACCTGACCAAACTGGTAGGGTATTGGGCATGAGCGGTCTCTTCGAGTTCCCGAACCCGGTCAACGACAAGGCCGCCCGCACCGTGGCGACAGGCGTCGTCTTCATGGGTCTGCTCTTCGCGGTGACCGGGTGGGGCTGGGTCTTGATCCCGCTCGCCTACGGCTTCTGGGCCAGGGTGCTCACCGGACCCACCTTGTCGCCCCTCGGGCAGCTCGCCACGAAGGTGATCGCACCTCGTCTCGGTGCTGCTGTCGAGGTCCCAGGTCCCCCGAAGCGGTTCGCGCAAGGGATTGGCGTCGCCTTCACCACAACGGCATCGATCACGTACCTGGCCGGTTCGTCGGGCGCAGCGCGGATCATCATCGCCTGCCTGGTGGTCGCCGCCAGCCTCGAAGCCTTCATCGGGCTGTGCCTCGGCTGCAAGGCATTCGCTGTCTTGATGCGGCTCGGCGTGATCCCAGAGTCGGTGTGCATCGATTGCGGCGACCTCACCAAGCGCCACCCCGAGCTCGCTCAGCGCTGAGCGACGGCAGGCTGCTCGAGCCCCGAGGCCCGATCCCGCTAGCGACCGCTGCCGCTCGCTCCACCGCTGCCTTGTGGGCCTCCTCGAGGCTCACCCGCTCGAAGACCACCTCGTCGCCCGGCGAGAGCCGACCCGCGCTGCCCAGATCGGCTTGGATGACCACACCGACGATCGGATAGCCGCCCAAGGTCGCGTGGTCAGGACCGAGCATCACCGGACGACCATCAGGTGGCAGCTGCAGCGCGCCGGTCACCACAGGCATCGACTCGATCGGGGGTGCTGACCAGGCGATCGGTCCATCGACAGGATCGAACCGAAGGCCGACCTTGGACGAGGTGGCGCTCAGCGTGGCGAGCACGCCATCGACCGACCCAGTCTCTGAGGCGTGAGGACCTTGAGTGAAGCGGAGCCGCACAGGGCTCGGCTCACCGGCCAGCCTCGCCGAGGTCCGCACCTCGTGGCTACGTCCCCCACCCAGAAGATCACCTGGAGCGAGGAAACCGGGGCCGGTGGACGAGAGGGCGTCGGTCACCATCGAGCCGAGCACCGGGGCGCACAGCGCGCCGCCGCTCACCCCGAGGTACCCGCGCTGGCCTCGACCAACGGAGCGCACCACAAGGCGCTGGCCACGTCGGAGCGCGAGCGGCCTGGCGTCGGGGACCGTCCGCCCGTCGACGGTGCCACCAAGGTCGACAAGCGCCACCACCACATCGGCGAGCACCTCGAGCTCAAGACCGGGAGCGGACACCTCGATCGACGAGGAGGCACCCACGAGGAGCTTGGCGATGAGGGCACGCTCCGGATCAGCAGCACCGCCGCAGGGGACGCCAAGGTGTGCCACGCCTCGCCGACCCTCATCGACCACCGAGCACAGCGGGGGCGCGGCGATGACCTTGAGTGCCGGAGCTACCCCAGGTGGCGGCTCGAGCGGGAGCCGTGCTGCAATCTCAGGCTGCCCGAGGTCACGGTCCTCGACCACCTCGAACGTCACGAGATCGCCAGGAGCGAAGAGAGCGGGCTCGGCTCTCTTGGCATCGAACGCAAGGGTGTTGCTACGTCCGAGCAACCACCAGCCACCTGGGGTTGCGTGGGGGTAGATGGCCGCCATCGACGACGCGACAGCGAACGAACCTGCGGGGACCCGGGGTCGGGGGGTCGCACGCCGAGGGAGCGATGCCAAGGGCCCGTCGAGACCCGCCAGATAGGCGAAGCCAGGTGAGAACCCCACGACCGCCACCTCAAAGGAGGCGCCGGCGATGGTCTGGCAGAGCTCATCGAACGTGAGAGACGTTCGCTCGAGCGCCTCTGGCAGATCCGAGCCGTCGAGCACCACCGGCACGATGTGGCGACGTGGAGTGACGATGTCCTCGAGGTCACGCTCGTCGAGCGCCGTCACGAATGATGCCTCGAGACTTCCGTCGTGGACCACCACCACGCTCGAGAAGCCCGCCACGACCTCGATCGCCGCAGGGACGACTCGCCGTAGGGTCGTCGCCAGTGCTGCCGCCGCGCGAGGTGACGCAGCGGGGAGGAGCCACGCCCGCTCACCGAGCGGGAGCACCGCGTCGCTCAGGCTCATCGCTCGACGGCGACAGGCGCGACCTCGATGCCCGCTCCCTCGAGGGCAGCTCGCACACCCGCGATCATCACGACTGCGTCCGGCGAGTCGGAGTGGACGCACAGCGAATCCACGTGTGCCACGGTCCCACGCGACAAGAGGCCGCGAGTCGCGAGATCAAGTGCTTGGTTCGCTGCACGCACTGGGTCATCGATGAGCGCTCCCGGATGACTCCGATCACACAGCGTGCCGTCAGCCTCGTAGCGGCGATCACAGAAGCCCTCAGCGACTGGCCACTGCATCCGTCGTCGGGCCTCCTCAAGTGCCGCGCTCGCTGCCGGCAGGACGAGGAGCACCTCGGCGTCAAGGACAGCGCAGACCTCGGCAAGCAGCTCGTCGTCGACCGAGAGGTCATGGTAGAGCTGGCCGTGGGGCTTGACGCTCTCGACTCTGCCCCCAGCGCGCCGCGCCACGTCGTCGAGCGCCGCCACCTGCACTGCGAGTTGCTCGGCGACCACTCGAGGTGCGAGATCGACGGGCCGCCGTCCGAAGCCCTCTCGGTCAACGTACGAGGGGTGGCACCCGATCCTGGTGCCGTGCTCGAGACACGCACCCACCGAGGCCTCCATGGTCGAGGGATCACCGGCGTGGCCGCCGGCCGCGATGTGGGCGGTGGTGACCGCAGCGATCAACGCTGCGTCGAGCTGGCGACCTTCATGGCCGGAAAGCTCCCCGACATCTGCGCTCAGGTCGATCGAGGTCCTCGCCACCGCTGACTGGCTCAGCGGCCCTGGTCCTGGGTGTTGATCTCAGCCTGCGAGATCAACGCCGGCGCCACGGTGCTGGCCGGCCGCAGCGCTCCCGAGCCCTT
>CAITOG010000336.1 GCA_903893955.1 uncultured Actinomycetes bacterium | reverse complement strand
CGGCGGCTCAGCTTGGCGCCGGCGGCAGTTGCGAGGCCGATGCCTGCTGCCGTCATGGCGAGGCCAAGCAGCACCGCCCACCATGCGATCGGCAGGAAGCGGCCGATGCCGGCGACGACGACGAGGATGAGGACCCACAGGGGGTTGGTGTCGACCTCGACGCGCTCACCGACGTTGAACACAGGGCCGTGGCCGGCGAGCACGTTGTGAACGACGCGGAAGTCGATGTAGCTGTCGTCAGATGCCCAGCGGTGTGACCACCCACCGATGATGATGACCACGACCGGGACGAGGAGGAGCAGCCACTGCGCCCAGCCGAGGTGCGCACGCCGTCGGCGATGGCGGGGTCCGTGACCAGAAGGCGTCGTCACCAGGGACTCCTCGACGCGTGCGACGGCATCGGGAGAGTCTTCCATCTCCTCGAGCCGGGCTCGGAGCGGACTACTGGACCGCCTTGCGGTCGTGCTCCCGGAGTCGGGTGGCCATGGCGGCCATGAGCTTGCGGGCGATCGAAGGGGTGGTCTCGAGCAGGCCGTTGAACTCGCGCTGGCCCAAGACGAGGAGGTCCATCTCGGTCTCGGAGACGACGGTGGCGTTGCGCGGCAGGCGGTCGAGGAGGGCGAGCTCGCCGAAGTGCTGCCCGGCAGAGATGGTGGCCACCTTGCGGCCATTGCGCTTGACAGCAGCTGAGCCGGAGACGATCAGGTAGAACTCGCGACCGAGCGTCCCCTCCTCGACGATGACGCGACCAGCCGGCACCACGACCTCGTCGAGGGCCTTGGCGATGGTCCGCTGCTCACGGGCTGTGCACTCAGAGAAGAGCCAGATGGACGAGAGGTCTCGGACGTTCACGCGGGTTGCCATGGGGACAAGCGTACCGGGGCAGTCGAGTTCACGCGCTCGTAACAGTCCCTACACAGCCGGGAAATCCTCGCTCCCCATACTGGCTTCACGCAACGTTGGAGGCAGTGGCACCTGCTGCTGTCTTCGACCCGATGAGGAGTGAGGTGAGGAGAACGGTGCTCGAAGCAGTTACCAACATCGCCTACCCCAGCTGGTTGAACACAGGTGACAACTCCTGGCAGCTGGTGGCGGCCACCCTTGTGGGCTTGATGAGCCTGCCGGGAATCGCAGTGCTCTACGGAGGCCTGCTGCAACGCAAGTGGGTAGTCAACACCATGCTGATGGCCTTCTCGGGCTTCTCGCTGGTCGTGCTCGTGTGGGTCCTCTGGGGCTACAACATGGCGTTTGGCCCGCAGGCGCACCTGGGAGCCGACGGATCGTTCTGGTCTGGTCTGATCGGCCACCCGCACCCCATCGTCAGCCACTTCGGGGAGCAGAATCGAGCGGTCTCTGGGGCGAACACCCTGGTGCCGTTCCACTACCCGACGTCGACACTGGCGTACTTCCAGCTGGTGTTCGCAGCGATCACACCGCTGCTGTTCCTCGGCTCGCTGCTCAGCAGGTTCAAGTTCAAGGCCTGGCTGCTCTTCGTGCCGCTGTGGATCACCTTCGTCTACTGCATCAACGCAGCACTGCTGTGGGGTGGCGGCTTCTTCGCCCAGAAGGGCGCAGTCGACTACTCAGGTGGGTACGTCATCCACTTGGCCGCTGGTGTCACCGGTTTCGTCGGTGCAGCCATCGTCGGTCCACGGCTCAAGCGGGACAAGGACCACGCCCTGCCCAACAACCTCATGATGGTGGCTATCGGAGCCGGCATCCTGTGGCTGGGCTGGAACGGCTTCAACGGCGGTGACCCCTACTACGCAGGTGTCGACGCTGCCTCGGCGGTGCTCAACACCAACATCGCCACTGCAGCTGCGCTGCTCACCTGGCTCGCCTTCGACATGCTCTTCAGCAAGGAGAAGAAGCCGACCTTCTTGGGTGCCATCAACGGCATGATCTGCGGTCTGGTCGGGATCACCCCGTCGGCGGGTTGGGTCAACGGCTACGGCGCCTTGATCATCGGCTTCGTGTGCTCCGGCATCGTCTGGGTCTCCTGGAACTACCTCTCCAAGGTCCGACCGTTCTCCAAGGTCGATGATGCGCTCGGTGTGGTCTACACCCACGGCATCGCTGGCCTGATCGGTGGCCTCATGGTCGGTCTCCTGGCCGACCCCGGCATGGTCCAGTACGGGGTGGCGGGCAAGACTTACGACGCTGCGGGAGCCTTCAGCGTCGGCGGTTGGTTCTACACCCACTCGTTCCACCAGCTCTGGGAACAGTTCCTGGCGGCGGTGTGGATCATCGGGTACACCGCGGTGGCGAGCACGATCATCCTCTACATCGTCAAGTTCGTGTGCCGAGGACTCCGAGAGAAGGACGAGGTGCTCGAAGTCGGCGACCTGGCGGTCCACGACGAGGAGGCCTTCCCACGGGAGACCTTCGCCGAGCGGGTCGGCTCACTCTCGAGGGAGGCCTGATGCACGTGCCGCACGAAGGCAGCGGGACCGGGGCGACACGGGGCTACTGCGAGCAAGGTCGCAGTGGGACCAGCCTCAACGGTCCGGCCCAGTGGCAGCACTGGACATCAAGCCAGACCACCAACACATCTGAGAGAGGAGATCGGTCATGAAGCTCATCGTCGCAGTCATCAAGCCCTTCAAGCTCGATGACGTCAAGGAGCGGCTCAAGTCGCTCGGCGTTGCCGGGATGACGATCACGGAGGTCCAGGGCTTCGGTCGCCAGCGTGGCCACACCGAGGTCTACCGAGGTGCCGAGTACGAGGTCGACTTCGTACCGAAGCTCCGACTCGAGATCGTCGTCGACGACGGCGAGGCAGATGCCATCGTCGATGCCATCGTCGAGTCGGCGGCCACCGGCAAGATCGGTGACGGCAAGGTCTGGGTCCTCCCGGTCGAGACCGCCGTGAGGGTCCGTACAGGCGAGCGGGGGTCAGACGCCTTGTAACGAGATCGCCTCATCGGGCAACGGCGACGCCCGGGTCGGTCCTCCCCGCCGGCCCGGGCGTCGTCGCGCCCGAAGGGAGGCACCCTCCGACTGGAGGGTGAGGCTGCTCGGTCAGCCGGCTTGCTTGGCGACAGCGTCGGCCGCCTTGGCCGCAGCAGCTGGGTCCCCGAGGTAGCCACCCTCGATCACCCGCATCTCGTCGTCGAGGACGTAGCGGAACGGGATCCCGGTCGGGATCTCGAGGTCGACGATCTCGTCGTCGCTTCGGCCGTCCAAGTACTTGCGCAGCGCTCTGAGCGAGTTGCCGTGGGCCACCACGAGCACCGCACCGCCCTTGGTCGCCTCGGCCACGAGGTCTGGGACGATGGCCAAGTCGAAGTAGGGGAGCGTTCGCTCGACGACGTCGGCCAAGCACTCAGAGGCAGGCAGGTCAGCCGGATCGACGTCGCGATAGCGCGGATCGCCGTCAGCTCGGCGGCTGTCACCCTCGGGAAGCGGTGGCGGTGGCGTGGCGTACGAGCGCCGCCAGACCTTGACCTGGTCGGCCCCGTAGAGCTCGGCGGTGTCCTTCTTGTTGCGACCCTGCAGATCGCCGTAGTGGCGCTCGTTGAGTCGCCACGAGCGGTTGGCGGGAACCCACAGCCTGCCCATGGCGTCGAGGGCGAGGTGGGCGGTCCTGATCGCCCGGGTGAGCAAGGAGGTGTGGAGGACACGGACGTCGACACCAGCGTCAGCGAGGAGTCGACCGGCTTCTGCCGCTTCTGCTCGGCCAAGGTCGGTCAGGTCGACGTCCTC
Source organism: uncultured Actinomycetes bacterium (assembly GCA_903893955.1). Taxonomy (GTDB): domain Bacteria; phylum Actinomycetota; class Acidimicrobiia; order Acidimicrobiales; family RAAP-2; genus CAIUMH01. The sequence continues at coordinate 1,560 of CAITOG010000336.1, read as the reverse complement.
CCAGCCAGTGAAGAGGTTGAGGGCGTTCCACTCGGACTGCCCATGACGGAGGAGGATGAGATCAGGCACGCTGTCGAGCGTAGCCATCTGTGGCCACGACTGCAGGTCCACCCTTCTTAGCTGATTCTTCAAATTTCTTGATAAATGTCTTGTCAACTTTGCTACACTGGGATTCGCAACGGTGCAGAAAGCACCAGAGCTCGAGAACCAAGCAACAGAGAGAAAGAGAGAATCATCATGGCCAAGGCTGTGGGAATCGACCTCGGGACGACCAACTCGGTGGTCTCGGTCCTGGAGGCGGGCGAGCCCGTCGTCATCCCGAACGCTGAGGGAGGTCGCACGACCCCGTCGGTGGTCGGCTTCTCCAAGACCGGCGAGGTCCTCGTCGGTGAGGTGGCGAAGCGCCAGGCGATCACCAACCCCGACCGGACGATCCGCTCGGTCAAGCGTCACATGGGCACCAGCTGGACGATGGACATCGACGGCAAGGCCTACAACGCCCAGGAGATCTCCGCCCGAATCCTCATGAAGCTCAAGAGGGACGCCGAGGCCTACCTTGGCGACACCGTGACCCAGGCGGTCATCACCGTCCCGGCGTACTTCGACGACGCCCAGCGGACCGCCACCCAGGAGGCGGGCCAGATCGCCGGCCTCGAGGTGCTCCGCATCATCAACGAGCCGACTGCCGCTGCGCTGGCCTATGGCCTCGAGAAGGACGCCCCAGAGCAGACGATCCTCGTCTTCGACCTCGGTGGCGGCACCTTCGACGTCTCCGTCCTCGAGATCGCCGACGGCGTCTTCGAGGTGAAGTCCACCGCCGGCAACACCAAGCTCGGTGGAGACGACTGGGACGACAAGGTCATGGACTGGATGGTCAAGACCTTCAAGGACACCGAGGGCGTCGACCTCGCGCAGGACAAGATGGCGCTCCAGCGGCTCAAGGAAGCAGCCGAGAAGGCCAAGATCGAGCTCTCGAGCGTGCAGGAGACCAACATCAACCTGCCGTTCATCACCGCTACGGCGGAGGGCCCCAAGCACCTCGACCTCAACCTGTCGAGGGCGAAGTTCAACGAGCTGACCCACGACCTCGTCGAGGCCTGCAAGATCCCGTTCGAGGCGGCCATCAAGGACGCCGGGCTGACCACCGACAAGATCGACCACGTCATCATGGTCGGTGGCTCCACCCGGATCCCCGCTGTCCAGGACCTTGTCCAGTCGATGACGGGCCGTGAGCCCCACAAGGGCGTGAACCCCGACGAGGTCGTGGCCATCGGCGCTGCGGTCCAGGCCGGTGTGCTCAAGGGTGACGTCAAGGACATCCTGCTCCTCGACGTGACCCCGCTGAGCCTCGGCATCGAGACCAAGGGTGGCGTCATGCACCGCCTGATCGAGCGCAACACCACGATCCCGACCAAGCGCTCCGAGGTCTTCACGACTGCGGACGACAACCAGCCCTCGGTCGAGATCCACGTCCTCCAGGGCGAGCGCGAGATGGCGATGTACAACAAGACCCTCGGCAAGTTCCAGCTCGTCGACATCCCGCCCGCACCTCGTGGCGTG
>CAITOG010000335.1 GCA_903893955.1 uncultured Actinomycetes bacterium | reverse complement strand
GGTGATGGCCCGCTGGGTCGAGGAGTACATCGAGTCAACTGGTGAGCTCGACGCCTACAACGAGGCCGCCAGCGCCTAGCGACTCTCGGCCGGGCTCGCTTCCTTTGCGTCCGCCTCGAGAAGATCATCAGTTCACTGGCCACACATCGGATCTGCTCGTGACCGAGTGGTCGCTCAAGTTCTTCTGACTGCTGGAAGCATGTGATCTCGTTGAGAAGATGGTGGTTCACGGCTTCTTGATGACGATCGCCGCATCGCCAGCGAGGACCCCACCGCCCGAGTCACCAACACTCGACGCGAGCACGACGCCTTCGAGTGAGCAGTCGATCTGCCGGTGGGAGAAGTTGCACCAAATCTCGAGCCTTGTGCGTCCATCATCTCGCGCAAAGGCCACCACCTCGTCGGGGCTCTCGAGCAGCTCGAATCGACCCTCGACCAGGGCGGGTTCCGATCGTCTGAGCATGAGCAGGGTCCGATACCAGCTGAGCATCGACGAGGGATCGTCGCGTTGGACAGACACCGCGCGCTCCTTGGCATGCGGAGGGAATGGGAGCCACGGTGTCGCCGAGCTCCACCCATGTGGGCTCATGGGCGTCCAGGGAATGGGGCGACGACACCCGTCGCGTCCTCCGGGATCGATCCGCTCTGTGCTGGCGAGCTCACCATCCTCGAGCCCGAGCTCTTCGCCCGCGTAGAGGAACGGTGTCCCTCGAGCCAGAAGGAGTATTGCCGCGGCGACACGTGCCCGTCCGTCAGAGCCACCCACCCGGGTACGGAGACGGGGGTTGTCGTGGTTGTTCAGCACCATTGTCGGCCAGCGGCCCACGTGGCCGCCGTCATCATCGTTGCGAAGGAGCACCTCTCGCCATCGTTCTGCTCTCCACGGTGTCATCAGGGGCTCGAAGTTGAAGCACAGGTGCAGCTCGTCGCCTTGACCGCCGTATTCGAGCACCTGTGCTGGATCGAGCAGATAGACCTCGCCGACGGCCATGCGATCGCCTTCGTAGGAGTCGAGCACCGATCGAAGCTCACGGAGGTACTCGTGCGTCTCAGGGCGGTCATTGAGCGGTACGTGGCTGAGCGCTGCGAGGTCGGCCGGATCATCGCCGAGCGAGGGATCCTTGCCGATGAGATGGATCACGTCCATGCGGAAGCCGTCGACTCCACGGTCGAGCCAGAAGCGAAGCGTGTCCGCCATCGCCGAACGCACCGCCGGGGAGGCCCAGTTGAGATCCGGCTGCTCGGGGAGGAAGCAGTGCAGGTACCACTCCTCTGAGGCCTCATCGAACGTCCATGCCGGCTGATCGCTCCACGAGCGGACCCAGTTGTTAGGTGGCCCCCCGTCTTCAGCGCTCGGCCGCCAGATGTAGAAGTCCCGGTGGGGATCTTGAGTGCTTCGACGAGCCGCACGGAACCAGGGATGCTGCGACGAGGTGTGGTTTGGCACCCAATCGAGCAGCACCTTGAGACCTCGTCGATGCGCCCCAGCCATGAGGTGATCAAAGGCTTCGAGGTCACCGAACACTGGGTCGATGTCGCAGTAGTCACTGACGTCGTAGCCGAAGTCGGCCATTGGCGACGGGAAGATGGGGGAGAGCCAGATCCCATCCACGCCCAGCCATGTGAGGTAGTCGAGCTGCTCGGTGACGCCTTCCAGGTCTCCGATCCCGTCACCTGATCGGTCAAGGAACGATCGAGGGTAGATCTGATAGATCACTGCGTCCTGCCACCAGTGCCGCGCCACAGACGCAATCTAGACATCTCTGCGCGGTGACGTCAGCGTGACCCAGGGTGGCTCCGAATGCCGAGCCGATCTGTGCCGTGATCTGGTGGAGACGAGGGTGACTCCCGGAATTGGCGATTGCCTCACCAACCTTGCCGATCTCGAACATCCCGACCAGGACCCAAGGCACGGTTCCGAGGGCATGTGGATGCTGTGTCGAGGCGGCGTCGATCGCACGTCGACAAGCGTCGACGGCACCTCATCTGGTCGGGCTGCCGGGATTTGAACCCGGGACCTCTTGACCCCCAGTCAAGCGCGCTAACCAAGCTGCGCCACAGCCCGTGGCCTCGCCAGTGTAGGTCAACCGGCCGGAGTCGCTGATCAGCATGTCGTCAGTGGCGGTCGGATGGCGCCTAGCGTGTGCAAGGTGACGACCAAGAGCACTCCGTCCCTCGTCGAGCGCGCCTCGCCGGCTGTCGAGTGGGTCGGTCACAGCTTCTTCTGGCGAGTGTGGGAGCGACTCCTCGAGGTCGAGTTCATCGATCGGAGCATCGCCATCGCCGGTAAGGCTTTCGTCTCGTTCTTTCCGCTCGTCATCGTGATCACGGCATTCGTGCCCTCGTCGATCAGGAACGCAATGACCACCACCCTGGTTCATCGATTGGGAATCGCCGGGGCCGCACGCGTCCAGGTCAGAGACGCCTTCTCCAATCCCGATGCGATCAAGCGGGCGACCGGCTTTGTGGGGCTCTTCTTCACCTTCGTCTTTGCTACGTCCTTCACGACAGCTCTCCAGCGGATGTTCCTTCGGATCTGGCGGCGCCCGACCGGAGGGACCTTGATGGGCTACGCGCGCTGCGCACTCTGGCTCGTTGGCTTTCTGCTGTTCATGACCTGTCTCGGTGCGTTGCGGACCGTGCTGGGATCTTCCAGGTTGGGCCTGGCGGTATTCGTGGTCCTGTCGCTCGCTGGCTCCATCCTTGTGTGGACCACAACGGCATGGCTCATGCTCCAGACCCAGGTCCGCTTCGTCGCTCTTCTCTCATCCGGTGTGCTGTGCGGAGTGCTCTTGAGCGGCTACGCAGTGGCGGCGCCCTATTGGATGCCCTCGCAGATCACGTCTGAGCAGTCGCAGTTCGGGATCTTCGGGATCGCTCTCGCGCTGATCACATGGCTCTCAGGCGCCGCCGCGTGCATCTTGATCGCAGCCACAGCTGGTGTCACCGCTGTCGAGGACGTCGGCCTCCTTGGTCGCATCAGCCGGTTCGGCACCACCGACCTGCTGCGGGAGGGTGCGGCACCGGCACTGCCAGCACCGCTGCCACGGACCCTTGCCAGCACGCTCAGCGGGCGGCGATAGGCAGAGCGAAGAAGACCACCACCACAAGGTGGCACGCGGCGCCAAGGACGGTGCCGGTGTGGAAGACCTCGTGGTATCCGAAGACGCCTGGGACGGGGTTGGGTCGCTTCAAGCTGTAGGCGATCGCGCCGACGGTGTAGAAGAGACCACCGGCCATCAACCACGCAAAGCCCCAACCACCGAGCGCGTGGAAGAGCTGGGGGAGCACCAGCAACGCACACCAACCCACCACCACATAGGGGATGGCGATGACCCACTTGGGAGCGTCAAGCCAGACCTGGCGCAGCACCACACCGGCGATGCCACCGCCCCAGACGGCGATGAGGATGATGTTTCGTGGCGTCCCCTGCAGCGCAAGCCCGGCCACTGCGGTGTAGCTCCCGGCGATGGCCAAGAAGATCATCGAGTGATCGAGGCGACGCATCCGGCGGCGACCTGTCTCACTCCAGCGAACACGGTGGAAGAGCGCGCTCACGCCAAACAGGCCGAGGATCGAGATCACGTAGATGAGGAGGGAAATGAACGCCTCGGTCGACGGTGCTGCCGCCAGGAGGAACGGGGAGATGCACGCAAAGACGATGAACGAGCCCAGATGAAGCCACCCGCGCATGCGGGGTCGGGCCTCGACGCCGGAGGCTGGCCCAGGGCTGTTGAGGACGTCGGTCACGAATGGACCGCCGTTCCACCGTGCGGCTGGTCGGGGTTGGTCAGCCAGGCTCGAGCTTCGAAAAGTCGGACCACCGACTCGCCCGTGGCCTTTGCAGACAGCGCCTCGAGGATCCGCTGATCGAGTGCGTCAAGGAGCTCTTGGTGTGATGCCATGTCCCCAGTCTTGCCCAATTCGATTAGCCGCCGGCCACCGCGGTCACGATCTCGACCACGGCACCATCCTCAAGCGAGGTCGTCGACCACTCTGATCGTGGGATGACGGAGCGACCGATGGCCACCGCCACCCCGCGAGGTGACGAGAGCAACGTCGCAACCAGCTCCTCGATCGAGGTGCCGCTCTCGACGGAGCTGAGCTCACCATTCAAGATGATGCCGATCACGAGCCCTGTGCCGCCGCAAGGAGGTCGAGAGCGGTCGTGCTCGTGCCTGAGAGCAGCGCCATGACGATCTCGGCTGTGATCGGCGCCAAGAGGATCCCGTTTCGAAAGTGGCCTGTCGCCACGATCACCGGGCCATCATCGATGCGCTGGATGACTGGCGCATTGGACGTCGTGCCAGGTCGAAGCCCGGCGATCGCCTCCTCGAGCTCGAGCTCATCGAGGCCAGGCAGCACGATTCGGGCGTCATCGAGCAGTTGGTGCACCTCGCCAGCGGTCACCGTGGTGTCGAACCCGCGCTCCTCACTGGTCGCCCCGACGACCAGGCGACCGTCTGCACGAGGGACGAGGTACACGGAGCGGCCGTGGACGAGTGCGCGCACCGTTACATCGATCAGTGGCTCCGCACCACGGAGTCGAAGCACGTGGCCCTTGACGGGCCGAACGATGGGTAGGTCAGCGCCGGTGATGCCAGGCAGCTGGCTGGTGCGAGCGCCCAAGGCCACCACCACGTCAATTGCCTCGACTGACCCGTTCTGGGCAGTCTCGATTTTGCCGATTGCCCCACTCGCCGAGACAGAACAGACGACATCGTCGATGAAGAAGCCGCCCAAGGACACAACCGCACTTCGGAGCGCCCCCAGGAGCGCACGGTTGTCGACCTGGTGATCGCCCCGAAACAAAGCCGCTTCGAGCAGCGACCCAGCAAGAAGGGGCTCCTGCGCTCGCAAGCTGGCCCGATCAAGCGTCGATACCTCGATGCCGAGGCTTTGCTGGAGGTCGACAAGACGACGCACCTCGCTCCGATCGGCAGCATCGACGCCCACCGCCACGGTCGGCGTGGTCCGGAAACCGAATGTCTCACCGGCGGCACCCTCGAGTGCGCTGGCGAAGTCCGGCCAGCGAGCCGCCCCGGCGAGCAAGAGCCGTGTGAGCGCCTCCTCGCCGAAATGAGCCTCGGATGCGGGCGCCAACATCCCTGCAGCCACCCAGGCAGCGCTCTTGGTGGCATCAGGCTCGATCACCACCACCCGACGTCCACTGCTCAGTGCTGCAAAGGCGGTCGAGAGGCCGATCACGCCGCCACCCGCAACTGCCACGTCGTACGAACGGGCTTTGGGCGCAGCCGAAGTCAACACGGTCCCATGCTAGGAGCAGGCAGACGGGGTCCGACGTGCTGCTAAAGTTGACACCGCTGCACTCGGGCCAACGTCGTCCCAGCTGGTGCTGAATTGACGTGAGCGCGGAGCACCGCTTCGGGCCGAAGACCCAAAGGAGTTCGATGCAGCCGAGACAGCAGGGGATGCTTGGTCCCCGCAGCCTCTACGACCCTCGCTTCGAGCATGACGCATGCGGCGTGGGCATGGTCGCCGACCTGCACGGACGGCCGAGCCATGACATCGTCGACCAGGCGCTCACCGTGCTTGAGAACCTGGCCCACCGCGGCGCCTCAGGCGCAGAGGCGAACACCGGCGATGGGGCAGGGATCTTGATCCAGGTCCCTGATCGGTTTCTCCGCCGGGTGCTCGACATCGACCTTCCGCCCGCAGGGCAGTACGCCGCGGGGCTGGTCTTCCTCCCGCCCGAGCCAGCGGCTGCCAGTCGTGCTCGCCAGGCCTTCGAGGAGATCGCTGTCGATGAGGGGCTCTCGATCGCCGCATGGCGCCAGGTGCCGGTCGACGCATCATCGCTCGGCACCTCGGCTCGAGACGCGCAGCCCCTCATCGAGCAGATCATCGTGTGCGGTCCGCCAGGCGTATCCGGTCTGGCGCTCGATCGGCTCCTGCTGCCACTTCGCAAGCGGGCCGAGCACAGCATCGAGGGGATCTACGTCCCCTCTCTCTCCTCGCGCACCATGGTCTACAAGGGGATGCTGACCTCTGAGCAGCTTCGAACCTTCTTCCTCGACCTTGCGGACCCCGACGTGGTCTCGGCGGTCGGACTCGTGCACTCCCGGTTCTCGACCAACACCTTCCCCAGCTGGCCGCTCGCCCACCCGTACCGGCTGATCGCCCACAACGGCGAGATCAACACAGTCCAGGGCAATCGAAACTGGATGCGGGCGCGAGAGGCGCTCTTGGCAACCGATCTGATCCCCGGCGACCTCAGTCGTCTCTTCCCGATCTGCACGCCCGGAGCGAGTGACTCAGCCTCGTTCGATGAGGTGCTCGAGCTGCTGCACCTCGGGGGACGTTCGCTCCCGCATGCGGTGCTCATGATGATCCCAGAGGCTTGGGAGCGCCACGAGTCCATGGACCCCGCCCGACGCGCCTTCTATGAGTTCCATGCGTCGGTCATGGAGGCGTGGGACGGCCCTGCCAACGTTGCGTTCACCGACGGGACGGTCATCGGCGCTGTCCTCGACCGCAACGGACTGCGGCCGGCCCGCTACTGGGTGACAACAGATGGCCGGGTGATCTTCGCCTCAGAGGTGGGCGTCTTGGACGTCGATCCCGCCGAGGTCGTCGCCAAGGGCCGCCTGGAGCCCGGTCGGATGTTCTTGGTCGACACCGCAGCGGGCCGAATCGTTGACGACGCGGAGATCAAGGCATCGCTCGCCGCCGAGCACCCGTACCGATCGTGGCTCGATGACAACCTCATCGAGATCGATGACCTGCCTAACCGCCGAATGCTCACGCCCCAGCACGCCAGCGTGGTCACCCACCAGCGGCTCTTCGGCTACACCAACGAGGAGCTTCGCCTCATCATCGGCCCGATGGCGACCGCTGGCATCGAGCCGATCGGCTCGATGGGTTCCGACACACCGCTCGCCGTGCTGTCAGATCGTCCTCGCTTGGTCTACGACTACTTCACGCAGCTCTTCGCCCAAGTCACCAACCCACCGCTCGATGCCATCAGAGAGGAGCTGGTCACAGCACTGACTGGGTCCATCGGTCCTGAGGGGAACCTGCTCGATCCGCAGCCCTCGAGCTGTCGACAGATCGTCACCAGCCTGCCTGTCATCGAACGCGACCAGCTCGCCAAGCTCCTCTATGTCAACGAGTTTGGCGAGACACCTGGCTTCAAGGCCTACGCTGTCGACGGCCTGTTCCGGGTCCCGAGTGCCACCAGGACCGCGGGGGAGTCGCTCGCGGCGGCGCTCGACGCCATCTGTGCCTCGATCTCCGACGCCATCGCTGACGGCGCCAACATCATCGTGCTCTCCGACCGCAACTCGACCGATGAGCTCGTCCCGATCCCGTCGCTGCTGCTCACCGCAGCCGTCCACCAGTACCTGGTGAGAGAGAAGGCTCGGACCAAGGTCGGACTCGTCGTCGAGTCAGGCGACGCTCGAGAGGTGCACCACATGGCGCTGCTGATCGGCTTCGGCGCGGCAGCGGTCAACCCCTACCTGGCCTTCGACACGATCGACGACATGATCGCCTCGGGGCAGCTCGAGGGCGTGACCCCTCGGCAGGCACACAAGAACTATGTGAAGGCTGCCAGCAAGGGCGTCCTCAAGGTGATGTCCAAGATGGGCGTGTCCACCGTGGCCTCCTACACGGGCGCGCAGATCTTCGAGGCGATCGGCCTCTCAAAGCCGGTCATCGATCGTTACTTCACCGGCACAGCGAGTCGACTCGGTGGCATCGGACTTGACATCATCGCCGACGAGGTCCTGGCGCGTCATCGAGATGCCCACGCAGAGCGTGCCTCTGAGCGAGCGCACCAGGAGCTCCAGGTCGGTGGCGAGTACCAGTGGCGACGCGAAGGCGAGCTCCACCTCTTCAACCCCAAGACGGTCTTCAAGCTCCAGCACGCCACCCGATCGGGCCGCTACGACGTGTTCAAGGAGTACACGCGCCTCGTCGACGACCAGTCGGAGCGGCTCGCCACCTTGCGGGGGCTGCTGCGACTCCGGACGGAGGCAGCTGAGGCTGTCGACGTCGACCAAGTCGAGGCTGTCTCTTCGATCGTGTCGAGGTTCTCCACGGGGGCTATGTCGTATGGGTCCATCTCAGCAGAGGCCCACGAGAACCTCGCCATCGCTATGAACCGACTCGGCGGTCGATCCAACACTGGTGAGGGTGGCGAAGACCCGTCCCGGTTCACCCCAGATGAGAACGGCGACCTACGTCGCAGCGCCATCAAGCAGGTCGCGTCAGGCCGCTTCGGCGTCACGAGCGACTACCTGGTGAACGCCGATGACATCCAGATCAAGATCGCACAGGGCGCGAAGCCCGGCGAAGGGGGGCAGCTCCCAGGCCACAAGGTCTACCCGTGGGTGGCTCGCACCAGGCACTCGACCCCCGGCGTCGGACTGATTTCGCCGCCGCCGCATCACGACATCTACTCGATCGAGGACATCGCTCAACTGATCCACGACCTCAAGAGTGCGAACCCAGCAGCCCGCATCCACGTGAAGCTCGTGGCCGAGGTCGGCGTCGGCACCGTCGCTGCCGGTGTCGCCAAGGCGCACTCCGACGTGGTGCTGATCTCCGGGTACGACGGTGGGACCGGTGCTGCGCCGCTCACCTCACTCAAGCATGCTGGCGCACCCTGGGAGCTCGGCCTGGCCGAGACCCAGCAGACGCTGATGCTCAACGGGCTCAGGGATCGGATCGTCGTCCAAGTCGACGGTCAGATGAAGACCGGACGAGATGTCGTGATCGCCGCGCTCCTGGGGGCCGAGGAGTACGGCTTCGCCACAGCGCCGCTCGTGGTGTCCGGCTGCATCCTGATGCGCGTGTGCCACCTCGACACCTGCCCAGTCGGCATCGCAACTCAGAACCCGGTGTTGCGCGAGCGCTTCGCTGGCCGGCCTGAGTTCGTCGAGACATTCTTCGAGTTCATCGCGCAAGAGGTGCGAGAGATCCTCGCCACCTTGGGGCTACGTTCTCTCGACGAGGCGATCGGACGGACCGACCTGCTCGACGCGGCGCTGGCTGTCTCACACTGGAAGGCGTCAGGCCTCGACCTCTCCCCGATCCTCGCTGCGCCGAGCGCCATCGACGGCGGGGCGACCAAGTGCACCTCGACCCAGGACCACTCCTTGGACAAGGCACTCGACCAGCAGGCCATCCCGACGATGGTGGCTGCACTCGAGCAGTCCGAATCTGTCGAGATCCCGCTCAAGATCTCGAACCGCGATCGATCCTTCGGGGCCTTGCTCGGCTACGAGATCACACGACGGTTCGGAGGCTCGACCCTCGCTGACAACACGGTCATAATCCGCCTCGAAGGCTCCGCTGGCCAGAGCTTCGGAGCGTTCGTGCCGAAGGGGCTCACCATCGACCTGGTCGGCGATGCCAACGACTACGTCGGCAAGGGGCTCTCGGGCGGTATCTTGATCGTTCGTCCGGATCCCCGAGCTCCCTTCGCCGCCGAAGAGCATTTCATCGCTGGCAATGTGGCGCTCTATGGCGCCACCGCTGGCGAGCTCTACCTGCGGGGACGGGTGGGGGAGCGCTTCTGTGTGCGCAATTCCGGGGCCACCGCCGTCGTCGAGGGCATCGGCGACCACGGGCTCGAGTACATGACAGGTGGCCGTGTCGTCATCCTGGGCTCCACCGGCCGGAACCTCGGCGCTGGGATGAGCGGTGGGATTGCCTTCGTCCTCGATCGAGATCGGACCTTGGTCGAGAGGGTCAACGACGAGATGGTCGACCTCGAGCCGCTCGACGAGGACGACGCCGCATGGCTGCTGCGCACGATCGCCACGCATGGCGAGCTCACCGGCTCTTCGGTTGCCGCCTCGATCCTCAGCGCTCCCTCGCCGCTCAAGGACTTCGTCAAGGTCATGCCACGCGACTATCGACGTGTGCTCGAGACCATCCGAGAGGCAGAGCGAACCGGTCAGGACGTGGACATCGCAATCATGGAGGCGGCACGTGGCTAAGCCAACCGGATTCCTCGAACACGGGCGCGAGCTGCCTCGGCGGCGACCCGTTCCTGTGCGCTTGCGCGACTGGCGTGAGGTCTATGAGCCCTTCCCTGAGGAGGATGTGCGAGAGCAGGCGAGTCGTTGCATGGACTGCGGCATCCCGTTCTGCCACGAGGGCTGCCCGCTCGGCAACCTGATCCCGGAGTGGAATGACCTGACGTACCGAGGTGACTGGTCGACGGCTATCGAGCGGCTCCACGCGACGAACAACTTCCCGGAATTCACCGGTCGACTGTGTCCAGCACCCTGCGAGGGGTCCTGCGTGCTCGGCATCAACCAGGAGCCCGTCACGATCGAGCGAATGGAGTACGAGATCATCGAGCGTGCGTGGAGCGAAGGGTGGGTGCGGCCTGTTCACGCCAGCACCCGCAGCGGTCGACGGGTGGCCATCATCGGCTCGGGTCCTGCAGGCCTCGCGGCAGCCCAGCAGCTCGTCAGAGCAGGCCACGACGTCGTCGTCTTCGAGCGTGCTGAGCAGCCAGGCGGACTCCTTCGCTACGGCATCCCAGAGTTCAAGATGGAGAAGGCCGTCCTCGACCGTCGACTTGAGCAGCTCGTCGACGAGGGCGTCGTCTTCCGGTGCTCGACCCAGGTCGGACGGCGAGGCGCAGACGCCGTCCCGTCAGAGCCTGGCTCGCAGCCCGGTGTCGGGGGCGCGCTGAGCCCAGAGGTCATCGAGGTGTCGGCAGCTGAGGTGGTGGCGGAGTTCGACGCAGTCCTGCTCGCAGGCGGCGCCACCAACCCTCGAGACCTCGGCGCTCCTGGTCGGGAGCTCAACGGGATCCACTTCGCCATGGAGTACCTGAAGCCCGCCACGATGGTGCTCGAGGGGCGCCTTGAGACCCACCCGATCGATGCTCGAGATCGCCACGTCGTCATCATCGGAGGCGGCGACACCGGCGCGGACTGCCTCGGCACCGCTCATCGCCAGGGTGCGGCATCGGTGACGCAGCTTGAGATCATGCCGGCCCCTCCTGGCGCTCGGCAGCCAGAGAACCCCTGGCCGACCTGGCCGGTCATCATGAGGACCTCATCGGCGCATGAAGAGGGCGGCGAACGTGTCTACGCCGTCACCACGTCAGCGTTCCTCGGCGATGAGTCGGGTGCGGTGCGCTCGCTCGAGATCCAAGAAGTCGAGGTCGGATCCGGGCTGCAAGGTCCAACGTTCACACCGATCGAGGGCACGACTCGAGAGTTGCAGGCGGATCTGGTGTTTCTCGCCCTCGGCTTCACCGGACCAGAGCGCAGCGGCCTCCTCGATGAGCTCGGTGTTGAGCTCGATCTACGTGGCAACGTCGTCGCTTCGCCAACATGGGCCACCACGGTCGATGGCGTCTTCGTCTGTGGCGACATGACCAGGGGCCAAAGTCTGATCGTCTGGGCCATCGCCGAGGGCCGGAGCGCCGCGGCAGCGGTCGACCGCTGGCTGGTCGGCTCGACTGACCTGCCTGCGCCAATCGTTCCCGGGCAGCTCGCGCTTCGGTAAGGCATCATGTGCCGACAGCTCGGCCGATGCTCACCAGGTCCGACCAGCTGTAGGACTCGATCCGAACGAAGGCTCCCGTATGGGGTGCATCGATCATCAGCCCACCGCCGATGATGAGCCCCACGTGCTCGACGGCTGCGGGTCCTGCGCCGAAGAAGACCATGTCGCCCGGGACGTTGCTCGGATCTGGCACCGCCTGATCGTGCTGTTCCTGCGCGGTCCGCTCGAGACGCACCCCTCCGGCCCTGAACGCAGCGACCATCAGTCCTGAGCAGTCATAGGCGTCGGGCCCGTTGCCACCCCACAGGTAGGGCAGCCCGATCGCGGTGGCGGCGAAGGCCACCGCGCTCAACCTGGTCTCGGTGATCAACTGGTCAGTCTGGATCGCCTCGATGGCGACCTCGACGTCGAGGGCCAGCGCAGGAGAACCGAGCAGAGCCAGAAGTCCGCCCTGGAGCCCGCCACCAGACGCGATCGCGCCGCACACGACAGCGCTGGCATGCGCAGCTGCGGCGAGGAGCGTGCGATCACGGCGTGTCCGCCATGACTCGTCGAGCCCGAACGGACCGCTCGGCACGGAGGCCCACGGTGGTGGCGCGGCGCTCGAGCGTCGGCCTGCGCCAGTTGCAAGCCAACCGAGTGCCTCGAGGACAGCTGGAGACTCGCCGGGACATTGGTTCGCGCTCAGCGAAGCGATCATCCTCCACTGAGAAGGGATCGCAGCGCCCGCGCCTGAGCCTCCGGTCACCGCCCCGGATCCCTGGGCCTCTGTCACGACCAGGACGCCGGCACCAGCGGCAGCGAAAGGCAGGAGGAGCACCACGACCGCCATCTGGACCAACCGCCTCAGCACCCACCCAACGGTCCTGCACCCTCACGGCACGTACCGGTACCATTCGTCCACCCGGCGCCGGTGTGCTGGGGGAGGGGGCAAGAGACCATGAAGAGCACGATGCAGCACGGGGATCTCCTGATCAGCGACATCCTCGAGTACGGGGCCTCTGTGTACGCCGACAGCGAGGTCATCACCGTCCTCGATGACGGGTACCGAGTCCAGACCTTCGCCCAGGTGGCTGACCGTGCCCGGCGGCTGGCGAGCGCGCTCGGTGAGCTCGGCATCGAGCCCGGCGATCGGGTCGGAACCTTCCAGTGGAACAACCAGCGGCACATGGAGGCCTATCTCGGCGTCCCCTCCATGGGCGCAGTCCTGCACACCCTCAACATCCGCCTGTTCCCCGAGCAGCTCAGCTTCGTCATCAACCACGCCGAGGACCGGATCATCATCGTCGATGACGTCCTTCTCCCGTTGCTCGCCCGAGTCATCGACGATCTGACGACCGTCGAGCACATCATCGTCGCCGGCGACGGCGACGCCAGCGCGCTCGGGCGTGAGGTGCTGCGCTACGAGGAGCTCATCGATGGGGCCCAGCCCACCACCGACTGGCCGAGCCTCGACGAGACCGACGCAGCGGCGATGTGTTACACGAGCGGGACCACCGGCAACCCCAAGGGCGTCGTCTACTCGCACCGTTCGACCTACCTCCACTCGATGGCACAGACCGCAGCGAACTCGATCGGGATGTCGGAGAAGGATCGGATCCTCGTGATCGTCCCCATGTTCCACGCCAACGCATGGGGAACCCCATACTCGGCCTGGATGAGCGGTTGCGACATCGTCCTGCCCCAGCAGCACCTCATGGGCCGGGCCTTGGCCCGCATCATCCCCGAGATGCGTCCGACGCTCGCATGTGGCGTCCCCACCGTGTGGAACGACCTGCTCGCAGTGGCTGACGAGGTCCCGGTCGACCTCAGCTCGCTGCGTACGGTCACCGCTGGTGGCTCTGCGGTGCCTCGCACGCTGATCGAGGCATTCGAGGCTCGTTTCGGCGTCAGCATCATCCAGGGATGGGGCATGACCGAGACGAGCCCCTTGGCGGCCTTGGCCATCCCCCCGAATCGTTCCGACCTGCAGCGGGCGATGGACTACCGCGTGAAGGCAGGACGGATCGTGGCTGGCGTGAAGGTCAGGGTCGTCGATGACGATGGCACCGTCCTCCCCAACGACGGCGAGAGCGCCGGAGAGTTCGAGATCGCTGGCCCCTGGATCACCGCGTCGTACTACCTCGACGACGACCCAGAGAAGTTCCACGATGGCTGGCTTCGCACCGGTGATGTCGGGACCCTCGACGCCGAGGGCTTCATGACGATCTCCGACAGGACCAAGGATGTCATCAAGTCCGGTGGCGAGTGGATCTCGAGTGTGGAGCTCGAGGGCGAGATCATGGCGCATCCTGACGTGTTCGAGGCTGCGGTCGTCGCCGTCCCTGACCCCCGGTGGCAGGAGCGGCCATTGGCCTGCGTGGTGACGAAACCCGGTGCCACCGTGAGCGTCGAGGAGCTCATGGGGTTCCTGGACGGCCGTGTGGCTCGCTGGTGGCTTCCCGAGCGCTGGGCGTTCATCGAGTCAGTCCCGAAGACCTCGGTCGGTAAGTTCGACAAGAAGGTCCTCCGTCGTCAGTTCGCCGATGACGAGCTCGAGGTCATCGAGGTTGCCCAAGGCGGGACGGCCTGAGATGCGAGCTGAGGCGGCGTCGATCCGCCTTGGTCTCCAGGATCTCGCCGAGCGGCTCGGCGACCTCTCCTTGGAACTGCTCCACGAGGCCCTGGCCGATGCGGACCCGAAGGCCTCCCCGGCTGCGAACGAGGAGCGACGAGTGACTCGTGCTCGGCGCAGCGTCGAGAAGGCGATCGCGCTGCTCGGTGACGACGAGGACGAGCTCGACCGTCCTTGAAGGTGAGGTCAGGCCCCCGTCGAGCGGTTGAGGGCGTCGATCAGCTGCCGCAGTCGCCCGTAGTGGGTGCGATTGAACTTGAAGGCGATGCGGGCGAGCTCGAGATGATCTCCTGAGGCGACCTCAGGTGGCAGCGGATCGACCCGCCTGATCTTCGAATCGACCACGATGTCGGCGAAGTCCTGATTGAGCTGGCGAAGCTCTGCGTCAGAGGGACTGGTGCGGAGTCGCATGACGAGGCGGTCACCGACCATGCGGCTCGAGTGGTAATTGCCATAGAAGCCCTCGATGACGGTCATCGCCTCATCGACGGAGTTGACCACCGAGTAGAAGGCGTCGTCCTCTGGCGAGACGTAGCCAGCCCTGATGGCCTGCTCGTCGACGAACTGCTGCCACCCGTGCCAGTACGTGCCTCCATCGGTCTCGACAAGGACGATAGGGGCAGGTTGGGCCTTCCCGGTCTGGAGCAACGTGAGGAGCTCGAAGGCCTCATCGAGCGTGCCGAAGCCCCCTGGCAGGATCGCATAGGCATCCGACTCCTTCACCAAGATGAGCTTCCGAGTGAAGAAGTAGCGCATCTCGACAAGCTTGGAGTCCTCAGCGATGAAGGGATTCGCCCCTTGCTCGAGCGGGAGCTTGATGTTGACGCCGAAGGATCGCTCTCGACCTGCTCCCTCGGTCCCGGCCTGCATGATCCCTGGGCCGGCGCCGGTCACGACCATCCACCCCATGTCCGCCAGCTTGGCGGCGAGGTCCTTGGCAAGCAGGTACACCGGGTCATCCGGTCGAGTCCGTGCGCTGCCGAACATCGTCAGCTTCGGGACATCACGGTAGGGGCGGAACACCTCGAAGGCCTCCGCCATCTCAGAGAGCGCTGAATCAGCAATCTTGAGGTCGAGCAGATCGGTCGACGGATCTGCCAGCCCGCCCACCGTCTCGAGCATCGACCGGATCAACTCCTCGCGCACCTTCGGCAACGCTCCAGCAGCGGGGGACTCGTCGAGCAGCGCACGCCACCTTGCGGTG
>CAITOG010000334.1 GCA_903893955.1 uncultured Actinomycetes bacterium | reverse complement strand
CGCCATCTCATCGGTGAGCCGGGCAGGGACGTTGGCAGAGATGTCGATGCCCAGCTCGAGGAGGACCTCAACGACTGCGGGGTTCAACGTCTCCCCGGGGGCTGAGCCGGCGGAGTGGATCGTGATCGTCCCCTCGCTTCGCTGGGCAAGGATCGCAGCCGCCATCTGGGATCGCCCGGCATTGTGGACACAGAGGAAGAGGACGGTCGGCATCGGGTCGGTCATCGGCTAGCTCGCTCCTGATTCGTAGCTGGGGGTGAAGATCTCCTCGGCCTCGGTGGGGGTGAGCCCGGGGAAGAGCGCGCGAATGACGAGGAGTGCGACGGTGGCACCCAGCAGCTGGGCCACGATGAACGCGGGCACCGACGAAGGAGCGATGCCAGCGAAGGTGTTCGAGAACATCCGGCCGATCGTGATCGCGGGGTTCGCAAAGCTGGTCGACGAGGTGAAGAAGTAGGCGGCGGTGATGTAGGCGGCCACCGCTGCCGGCGTGATCAAGGATCGACCGGTCCGTGCCAGCGAGAAGATCACGAGGAGGAGGCCGAGTGTGGCGATCCCCTCGGACAAGAGATGCGGGCCGGTCGCCCGATGGTGCGTCGAGATCGAGATGGCGGCCTCTGAGAACATCACGTTGGCGACCACCGCGCCGGCGATGCAGCCCACGACCTGGGCCGGGATGTAGCACGCCGCGTCGCGCCACGAGATACCACCGAAGCTGGCGTCGACGAGCGAGACGACCGGATTGAAGTGGGCGCCCGAAACGGACGCGAACATCAAGATGATGGCGAACAGGCCGGCGCCCGTTGCGACGGCGTTCTCGAGCAGTTCGAGGCCGGTCGTGCCGGGGCTGAGCTGCTGCGCAGCGATCCCTGAGCCGATGACGATCGCGGCGAGGAAGGCGCTGCCGAGCAGCTCAGCGATGATCCGACGCCAGAGTGCGACCTGCGCCACGTCAGCTCCTTAGCAGCACTGGGTCGACACGGGAGCCGCGGCGCTGTTCGAGCAGCACCCTGCGCCCTCGCCGCCCGCAGCGACCTTGAGATCGGTGGCATCGGCGAGCACCGTGTAGACCTCCCACCGCTCCGCGTCAGGCCCGAACACCCACACCTTGTCCTGGACGGCATAGCAGCACGTGGTCTCCTCCTCGATGGTGGTCTCGAGCCCCTCGCCGTCGAGCCGAGCCACGGCAGCAGCGACGTCGGCGCTGGAGGCAACCTCGACGCCCAGGTGGTTGATCGACACGCCATCGTTCGAGCCACCGAAGAGGACCAGCTTGAGCGGTGGGTCGGCGATGGCGAAGTTGGCGTACCCGGGCCGTACCTTGGCGGGCGGCGTTCCGAACAGCGCGGTGTAGAAGGTGATCGCCTCTTCAAGATCGGTCACGTTGAGGGCAAGCTGGACTCGAGCCATCGGTGTGCTCCTTAGATAGACATCCATCGATATGAGACCCTGCCATGATTCATCGACAGATGTCAATACAATGGTGCCGTGGATGATCTTGCGACCGACGAGTGTTGCGACGAGGGCGTCCACGAGGCTCTCGATGAAGCCGACGCCGCAGCGTTGGCTGCGCTCCTCGCCACGCTCGCCGACCCGGTGCGGCTGCGGATCTACTCCCTGATCGCCAGCAGCGACGAGGTGTGCTCGTGCACGCTCGAGGGGCCGGTCAACAAGAGCCAGCCGACCATCTCCCACCACACCGCCAAGCTCGCGGCGGCAGGTCTCATCGTCGGCGAGCGGCGGGGCCGATGGACATGGTGGCGAGCCGTTCCCGGACGCACGAACGACTTG
>CAITOG010000333.1 GCA_903893955.1 uncultured Actinomycetes bacterium | reverse complement strand
TTCTTGATCGGCGCCGCCATCCGCCACGTGCTCGGCGAGCCCGCGCCGCTGGCCTACCTGTGGATCGTGGTTCTGCTCGGGATCGCCACCGCGGCCAACCTGCGTGGCGTGGTGCTCGCCGGCTGGGTCCAGACGGTGGTGACCTACGTCGTCTTGGCCTCGACCTCGGTGCTCTCGATCATCGCCATCTTCCACGTCGGCGGCACCTTCCGCACACCACTCCACCTCTTCGGCGGTGGCGCGTTCTCAGGGATCCAGGCCATCGCCTTCGCCCTCTTCCTCTTCGCTGCCTTCGAGTGGGTCACCACGACCGCCGAGGAAGCCCGGCGACCCAACGTCATCACGAGGGCGCTGTTCTTGGCCCCCCTGCTCATCTGGATCTGCTCGACGCTGTTCCTCCTCGCCCTCTCCCACCTGGTGCCCTTCAGCGCCCTCCACCACAGCGCGTATCCCCAGCTCCTCCTCGGCAAGGCGGCGCTCGGGACGGTCGGTGAGCTGTGGATGCTGGCGATCACGATCCTGACCGCGCTCAACACCTTCAACGGTGGCTTCCTGGTCGCCTCACGTTTCATCTACGCCGCCGGACGAGAGGGCAACCTGCCGCGAGTCTTCTCCAAACTCAACCTGAGCGCCGTGCCATGGATGGCGGTCACCACGCTGGCCGTGACCTCGGCAGTCTTGGCCGCCGTGATCTTCGCCACCGGCCAGTGGCTGCTGTTGGTGTCGGTGGGTGCCACCTTGGAGGCAGGGATCTACGCCCTCGCCTCAGTCTCGCTGCTCATCCTTCGCAAGCGAGAGGACAGAGACCGCCCGTTCCGCTTGGTGTTCGGCAAGCCCCTGGCCGTGATCGGCGCTGTCCTCTTCACCATCTTCGCCATCGCTACCGGCTTCGCCGATCCAGCCAACTCGCGGCACTTCTCTCTTGCCCCCATCGGGGTCATCGCCGTCCTGGCAGTGCTCAGCGCGACCTATGTCCGCTTCGGCGTGCCACGCCTCCGAGCCGCCCACGCCGCTCGACAGGCAGCCGCCGCTCGACCGAAGCGACGCCCGCCTCGCCCGAGTGCCGAGGCCCCGGCCGATCCGACGGTGGGCACGAGCGAGCCATAGGCTCAGGCCATGGCCACGCCCACCACCGCTGAGCTCGCTGCAATCGTCGAGACCGAGCAGGATCGCATGGTCGACGTCCGGCGCACGCTCCATCGCCGACCTGAGCTGAGCTTCGTCGAGAACGCCACGACTTCGCTCATCGACGAGCATGCGGCCGCCATCGGCCTGACCAAGGGCTTCTGCCCCACCGACACCGGCGCGGTCTGGACGCTGGATGGTGGCCGACCCGGCCGCACCGTCCTCATCCGTGCCGACATCGACGCCCTCCCGATCATCGAGACCGCCCCGATCGACTTCGCCTCCGAGGTCGAGGGGGTCATGCACGCCTGCGGCCACGACGCCCACACCGCCCAGTTGCTCGGCGCCGCCTCGGCGCTGGCGGCTCGTGCGGAGGACCTGCCTGGTCGCTACGTGTTCTTGTTCCAGCCCGCCGAGGAGGCGCTCGGCGGCGCCATCGCCATGATCGACGGTGGCGTCCTCGACGGCCTCGGCGTCGAGGCGGTGGTCGGCTGCCACGTCGCCTCGATCGCCCCCACGGGCCTCATCGGCATCAAGCCCGGCATCGCCATGAGCGACTCTCGCAAGATCACCATCGAGGCCAGCGGGGTCGGCGGTCACGGTGCGCTCTACACGGGTGGAGCTGACCCAATCGTGGCCATCGCGCTGGTAGCCACGCGCTTGGGCAGCGTCATCGAGGGTCTTGAGCTCGAGGGCTCACACTGCGCATGCTCGGCGGGGATCCTGGCGGCAGGGACCGCCCCCAACGTGATCCCGAGCCACGCCCACTTAGAAGGGACGCTCCGGGTCTTCACCCAAAGCCACCTCGACATCGTTGTCAGCCGGATCGACGATCTGCTCGTCGAGGTTGCCGAGGAGAGCGGTTGCACGCTGCGGGTCGCCTATGGCGAGCACGCACCAGCGGTGGTCAACGATGCCGGCGCCGCTGAGGTCGTCCGACAGACCGCTGCCGAGCTGCTCGGCGAGAGCGGCGTCTTCGCCATGCCGCCGACGTCGCCCTCCGATGACGTGAGCGAGTTCTTGGAGCGCATCCCTGGCGCGTACTTTTTCGTCGGCGCCGGCCTGGCTGACGGTTCGAGCGGAGGGCACCACAACCCGGGCTTCGCCATCGACGAGGCTTGCATGCCGATCGCGGCCACGGTCCTCGCCTCATCGGCCATCTCTCTCGCCACGCCCAGGGCCTGACGCGGCCACATCGACACGACCACGTCCGAACAAGGAGACCCCCCTAT
>CAITOG010000332.1 GCA_903893955.1 uncultured Actinomycetes bacterium | reverse complement strand
TCATGGTCAGGTTCCTCTCAGGAGTTCGAGCGCATCGAGATCGAGCGCGTGCTGGGCATGTCGTCGAGTCAAGGTCAAGAACATCTCATCGCCTCGCTCGGTGCGCTTGACCAGCATGGATGCGCCGATCGCCATCACGAGGCCGCTGAGCGTGCCGAGACGATAGGCGGCGTCCATCGCTGCGTGCGAGACGCCGACCAGGCCGAGTCCGGCCAATCGACCCATGTACTCGTCGAGCAGGTCCTCCTCGGCGCTCCGGCGCTCCGCAGCCTCGAGGCTCCCGCCGATGAAGTAGGCGACGTCGTGGGCCGCGAGACCCCATGCGGCAGTCTGGAAGTCGACTACGACCGGCTGGGCCTCGCCCGGGACGAAGAGGAGGTTGTCGAGCCGGAAGTCGCCGTGGACGACGGTGGAGGGACCCTGCCGGGTGGCGAACCAGCGATCGAGGACGCTGACGAACTCCTCGAGCAGATCAATCAGCTCAGGGGCAAGCCTGTCGCCATAGCGCTCGACGAAACCTGGGAAGAGGCTCTGGACCACCGACGAGGTGAAGGCATCTGACTCTGGCGTCGAACGGTTGAGCCATCCCAGCGCCTCGAGGCTCGAGTCCTGGAAGCATGGTGCGTGCAGGCCAGCGAGCTCAGCGATGCAGGCGGCAGCGACGTCGGCGTCACATCCTGCGATCTGGTCGCCCTGGACCCCGCCGACCACGTCATCGAGCACCAGCGTGAACCACGCATCATCCGGGTCGAGAGCGCAGGCGACGAGCCCAGGCACCCTGGTCGCGATCCGGCCCGCGATGGTGGCGTAGAACTGCACTTCGACCTCGTACGCGCGCATCTGGCGACCCGTTGCATGGCTCTGCTCGTCAGCCGACGCGAACTTCGCGACCACCGTGGCGGGCCCTGCGCCGTCGACGTCGTAGCCCAGCTGAAGCCGGATGGTGTCGGCCATCTGCCCTGTTCCAATGGGTTCGAAGGCCACGTCGACGACCCGGTGCCCTCCATCGAGCCGGCCAGATGCCACCAGCACCTCGCGCAGCCAGTCGACGGTGACGTCCTCAGGGCGTCGTCGGACCTCGGTCGGTCCGCCCAAGGCCACGGTACTGGTCATCGTCCTGCCGCCGCGTCACCCTCGGTGCGCAGCACTCGTGACATCACCGAGTGAAGCAGGTACGTGCAGGTGATGTACGTGAGCTCGAGCATGGCCTCGTCGCCGAGCTCGTCGGCCAGCGGGTCGAAGATGTCGTCGGGGACAGCGCCAAGCCCGGCCACGAGGTGATCGACGAAGTCGACGACCCGCCGCAGCTCCGGGTCGAGCACGTCGAGGCTGGCTGTCGTGACGATGGCGTCGACCTGGTCCTGCGCCACACCGAGCCGTTCGAGCGCCAGGCGGTGCTGCTCGGCTACGAAGGTGCTCTGGGTCGCCACGCCCACTCGGCACTGTGCGACCTCACGCCGGACAGGATCGATCCTTCGAGCGGGGTCCTGGTAGAGCATGAAGCCGGCAACCTCGTGTTCGAGGACAGCCGGGCTGAGCGCCATGACCGTCCACCAGTCGCCTGTCGTCCCATCCGCCGTGCCCGGCTCCGCCACTGGGCAGCGGTCGGCGAAGAGATGGTCGTACATCGCCAAGGTGAGAGGGTCGGTGACCTCGTCTCGTGGCACCTGGCGAAGTCGCGGCACGTCAGGAACCGAGCCGGTCTGCGGCAGTCTTCGGCATGGCGTCTGCTTCGCCCCGCCCGAACGGCCTCGTCCAGGCAGCGAGCTCGAGCAAGATCCCATCAGGGTCGAAGAAGTACACCGAGCGGACGAAGACCCCAGAGTGGAGCTCTTCAGAGATCCCGAGCTCGGAGTCATCGTGGTTGGCGATCTCGGTGCACTCGACCCCTGCGGCGATCAGGCGATCTCGACACTCCTCGAGCCGTTCTGGCGCAACGTCGAAGGCCACATGGTTCATCGAGGCGACAGCGCTGGTCAGCGATCCCTGGTCAGGTCGGGCACCAGGCCCAGAGATGCCGGGGACGCCGTCAGGGGCGTCGGGGAACCAGAAGAACGCCAGGCAGTCGCCGCCACCGCAGTCGAAGAAGAAGTGCTGGCCAAGTCCG
>CAITOG010000331.1 GCA_903893955.1 uncultured Actinomycetes bacterium | reverse complement strand
CATCGATGGCCACCTCCTCCACCACCTCGTCGTCGAGACCGAGGTGGTGGAGCACGATGGCGCGCCCACCACCATCGATGAGATCGGTGTCGATCGACAGCTTGAGGTCGGAGAGCACCGCTGGCGAGTGGCACTGGGCCACGAGCAGTGGTCCTGGCCCCCTGAGCCGTCGGCCCGCCAGGTCGGTGGCGTCGACGAGGCGGATGCCGCTTCGCAGCGGATCGAGCCCGAGGCGCGCCACCACCAGGTCGATGAAGCTCAGCGAGGCGACGAGCTCGATCTCGATCTCATGGCGCTCTCGGAGCTTCTCGACGGTCGCTTCGGCGACGAGTGGCGACCCCGGGACGGCGTAGACGATCCTGCCGTGCAGCTGGGCCGCGGCCACGAGCTCCTCGATGATCTGGTCATAGACCTCGTCGAAGGTTTCGGCCGTCTCATAGAGGTGATCGAAGGTGGTCGCGTCTCGAGCGGCGCTAGCAGCTGGATGGACCTTGGTCCGCAGGAACACAGGCCACGGACCGTGGAGCAGGTCCACCGTCGCAGGTGCGAGCAGGTCCTCGCCCGCTGGTCCGAGACCGACGACGACGATGCGGGCGCCGCCCACCCGTTCAACCAGCGCCGACAGATGGTGTGGTCGATGACGACGGCACGTTCGCAGCCGCGTTCGGGATCCACGAGACCGGTGGGCTCTGCGGTGCCACCACGCCGGAGGCTGCCGCCCCTGAGCTCCAGCTGCCGTAGCGAGGGTTGACCCAGACATGTGCGGTGCGGACGAGGTGTGACGCAGCTCCCGATGCACGAGTGGCGTCCGCCGCCAGGACGCTTCGCCGGACGATGCTCTCGATCGACGAGAAGCTGGTCGGCGTCCGCTGGGTCACGGTCAAGATGACATAGGCGCCGTTCGACGAGGGGAGCGGCTGGGTCAGCCCGCCCACCGTCAAGCTGCCCACGTCCTTCTGGACCGACTGGTACTGCGCCGAGTTGGGGCTGAAGCAGCCGAGCGCTCCCCCACTGGCCTTGGAGGCCGAGTCGATCGACTTGGCTTGGGCAGTGGTCGCGAAGTCGGCACCAGCGGCGAGATCGGCCCGAACCGAGGTGGCAGTCGCCTTGTCAGCAAGCAGGATCCCCGACACGCAGATCGTGTCGAAGTCACTCGAGTGGGCATTGAAGTAGCTCTCCAACGAGGCCGTGTCGAGCTTGAGGCCACCGAGCGATGACAGGAGCGCCTCGGAGGCTGCCTGTGCCTTCACTTGGGCATCGGCGTACGAAGCCGGCAGCGAGGCCAGCAGCGCCGCGCCTGTGGTCGCACAGGCGTACTGTCCGCCCGAGACCTGCGCCAAGGTCGAGTTGATCGAGCCGACCAGGTCTTGGCGAGCCGCAGCGAGCTCGGTCGAGGTGGGTTCGCCGACGCCCAGCTCGGCGACCCGCTGCATCACCAGCGTGTTCGTGATCAGCTGGTCGAGCCACTGCGAGCTGAAGCCGGTCGACAGGGTCCCCTCGCCCGCCCCCGCCACCGGGCCGAGGCCAGACTGTCCACCGGTGCGGATGAGCGTCGAGGCGTTGAGGTAGCAGAGGTACCCAGGGTTCGTCGACAGCGTCGCAAGGTCTGCCTGCACCGATGCCTCGGAGATCTTCTCCCCGTTGACCACGGCGGCGCTGGGCTTGGTCGATGCACCGACGGCTGCGCCGGCGATGACGGCGACGACGATCGCGATGAGGACGGGGGCAAAGGCTCTTCGCACGCCAGCGATGCTAGCCAGCGACCGACACCTCAGCGGACGCAGCAGGCGGGGGCAGGAGATCGTCGAGCAGCGCCCGCAGCTCGGAGGGGGCGCGGCGCTGCTGGTCAAGCTCAATCCGCAGCGAGTGGTTGATCTCGTCGTAGGCCCGTTCGCCGATGAGGCGGCGGACGCGGATCTGGGCCGAGGCCGGCAGGACCAGCGGCGAGATCTTGGCCAGCGGGATCGCCCTGCCACCCGGCCTTGCCGGGAGCACGGTGATCTCCTGGATGCCGAGTCGAAGACAGGTCACCCTGAGCAGCGCGAGCTCGATGAGACCCTCGGCCGCGGCAGGCAGCGGACCGTAGCGATCCGCCCACTCGCGTGCCACATCCTCCACGCCTGCCTCAGTGGTGGTGGCGGCAAGCCGTCGATAGGCCTCGAGACGAGCGTCCTCCTGCTCCACATAGGAGGCTGGCAGGTGAGCCTCGCCAGGCACGTCGATGGACACAGTCACCGGGTCTGGCAACGTCGTGCCTCGCGCCGCCGAGACCGCTTCGGCGACGAGCTGGACGTAGAGGTCGTAGCCCACCGCAGCCACATGGCCTGATTGGTCTCGACCGAGCAGGTTCCCAGCCCCACGGATCTCGAGGTCGCGCATGGCGATCTTGAAGCCGCTGCCAAGGTCGGTGTGCTCGCCGATGGTGCGAAGGCGCTCGTACGCCGTCTCGGAGAGGACCTTGTCGTGCGGGTGGAACAAGTACGCGTAGGCACGCTGACCAGAGCGACCGACCCGACCGCGCAGCTGGTGGAGCTGGCCGAGGCCGAGGAGATCGGCGCGGGCCACCACCAGCGTGTTGACGCTCGGCATGTCGATGCCTGACTCGACGATGGTGGTGCACACGAGCACATCGGCTTGCCGCTCGGCGAAGTCGAGCACCACCCGCTCGAGCGTCCCCTCGTCCATCTGCCCGTGTGCGATCGACACCCGGGCCTCCGGCACGAGACGTTGGACCTCCCTCGCCGCCGCATCGATGTCTGCGACCCTGTTGTGGACGTAGAAGACCTGGCCCTCTCGGAGCAGCTCGCGTCGGATGGCCTCGGCCACGGCACGCTCGTCGGTCTCGCCTACATAGGTCAGGATCGGCCGACGATCCACGGGTGGCGTGGTGACCATCGAGAGGTCCCGGATGCCCGTCAACGCCATCTCAAGGGTCCGAGGGATCGGACTCGCCGTGAGGGTGAGGACGTCCACGCCCTGGCTGATCCGCTTGATCGACTCCTTGTGGCTGACGCCGAAGCGCTGCTCCTCGTCGACCACGAGCAGGCCAAGATCCTTGAACTCGATGCCCTCAGAGAGGAGCCGGTGCGTGCCCACCACGACGTCGACGGTGCCGGCAGCCAGACCCGCCACGACTGCCGCCGCCTCGGCGTCGGTTAGGAACCGGCTCAAGAGCGCCACATTGATCGGATAGCCGCCGAATCGCTCGGTGAAGGTCTGGTGGTGCTGGCTGGCCAACAGCGTGGTCGGCACCAGAACGGCGACCTGCTTGTTGTCCTGCACCGCCTTGAAAGCGGCTCGCACGGCCACCTCGGTCTTGCCGAAGCCGACATCTGCGCAGACCAGTCGGTCCATCGGGCGCGGCGCCTCCATGTCGGCCTTGACGGCCTCGATCGCAGCCAACTGGTCTGGCGTCTCGGTGAAGGGGAACGCCGCCTCCATCTCCGCTTGCCAGGGAGTATCGGGCGAGAAGGCGTGACCAGTCACCTCGAGGCGGGTTCGGTAGAGCTCGACGAGCTCGGCCGCCACCTCTGCCGCCGCCGCACGTGCCTTCGAGCGCGTTCGCTGCCAGTCCGAGCCGCCCATCCGCGAGAGCGTCGGAGACTCACCGCTCGAGTAGGGCGTGATCATGTCGATCTGATCCACCGGCAGGTAGAGCCGATCCTCGCCACGGAACTCGAGCACCAGGTAGTCACGGGTCGCACCTGCGAGGGTCCTCGTGGTGACCCCGGCGAATCGAGCGATCCCGTGCACCCGATGCACCACGTGGCTGCCGATGGCCAGATCGTCGAAGAAGCCGTCAGCCACTCGCTGCTGTGGACGAGCGGTGCGGTGGGGGGCGCGTCGACCGGTGATGTCGTGCTCCGCCAGGATGGCGAGTCCCGCGTCAGGCAGGATCGCCCCCTGGGTGAGTCCAGCGGTCGCGACCGAGATGCCCGCGAGGGTGGGCACCACGCCGACGATGTCGGCCGTGAGCCCTTGCTGGGCGAGCACCTCGGCCAGGCGGCGCGTGCTCGCCTCCTGGGCGCCGAGCGCCACCACCGTCATCCCCTCCGCCGCCAGGTCGCCAAGGAGCCGGGCCAGCCGCTCCGGGTCGCCGACGAGCTGCTCGATGCTCCGAGTGGGGATCTGTGGCGTGATCGGCGACTCAGGGGTCGTCGGCACAGAGAGCACAGGGGCAGTGGTGTCGCTCAGCAGTCGATCGAGTGGGAGGTGGAGGCCGAGCTCGCCCTCATCGTCGAGCTGCGCGCCCTCTGACCAGGTGGCGACAAGCGTCGCAACCAGGGCCGCTTCCTCCTCGCCGAGCTCGATCGCCCGGTCTCGAAGCCGGCGCGGCTCGAGCAGGACGACGGTGTCCTCGGCGCCGAGCGAGTCGGTCATGAGCTCCTCGTGGTTCGCCACGAAGCCAAGCCACCCCTCCATGCCGTCGAAGTTCGAACCATCCGCCAGCCGGCTCAGTGCCGACGACGTCCACGGTTGCGCGGCGGCTCGCTCTCGGGCCGCGCTGCGGATCTCCTCGGTGGCCACCAGCTCCCGACAACCGAAGAGCCACGCTTCGTCGACGGCGCGTCGCGATCGCTGGTCGGCGACATCGAAGGTGCTGAGGCGGTCGACCTCATCGCCGAAGAGATCGATGCGGACAGGGTGCGACGAGGTGGATCCGAAGACATCGACGATGCCACCTCGCACCGCCACCTCGCCCCGGTGCTCCACCTGGGGTTCACGGCGGTACCCCATCGCCACGAGCGAGGACACCAGCTCATCGATGCTGATGCGATCCCCGGCGCGGACAACCACCGGGCCAGTCGGCTCAGGGGTCAGCCGTTGGAGCAGCGATCTGACCGGAGCGACCACGACCTTTGGCTTCGGGCCTCTCGCCAGACGCCATCGGATGCTGAGTCGCTGACCCATCACCGCCACCTCAGGGCTCACGCGCTCGAGCGGCAGCGTGTCCCAAGCGGGCAGCAAGACCACAGGGCCATCGTGGAGTCCCGGGGATGCCTCCCCTGAACCGACGCCAAGCATGCAGGTCAGGTCCGCTGCGAGGCGATCAGCCTCAGCCTGGGTCGGCGCGACGACGACCAGGGTGCCGGGGATGAGCTCAGCAAGCCCAGCGATGGCGAAAGCCTGCGCTGCGGTTGGTGCTGCCAGCGTGGCACCGTCCTCGAGCGCGACCCGACGGAGCGCCTCGCTGGCAGCGAGACGAGTGCCGAGGCCAACGAGTGCGCCAGGCTCAGCCACGGACGTTGAACGTTCCCATCGCGGCGTCGATGCCATCGGAGGCAATCGCCTCGAGCGCGTCTGCGGCTCGTTCCCGGGCGATGGCGAGCAGCGCGGCCTCATCGCCGCGCGGCCGTGACAGGACGAATGACGCGCCAGCGCCTCGTCCTGGAGGTCGACCGATGCCGATCCGGATCCGGCAGAAGTCTTGCGTCTTGAGCGCAGAGGCGATCGACCTGAGGCCGTTGTGCCCGGCGATGCCGCCGCCGACCTTGAGCTGCAGGCGGCCAGGCTCGAGATCGAGCTCGTCGTGGATCACGACAATCGACCGAGGATCTTCGATGCCTGTGCGCTGGAGCAGCGGTGGGAGCGCAGCGCCCGACTCGTTCATGAAGGTTGTCGGCACGGCGATCGCCACCTTGGTGCCAGCAACAGAGATCTCAGCCAGCCGCGCTCGTTGCCGAGGTTCCGTTTTGAGCGACGCGCCGTGTCTGGCGGCAGCGATCTCTATCGCATCGCCGCCGACATTGTGCCGGGTGCCCGCATACTCGGCTCCCGGATTCGCAAGCCCGACCGCGAGCAGGTCCGCTGGGGTGCCTCGACGAGGTGCCGCGCCGCTGCGGCGCAGCACCATCGGGAGCCTCAGGACTCTTCTTCGGCCTCGACGGCCTCGGCCTCTTCGACGACCTCACCGTCATCGCCCTCGTTGCCAGCGGTACGGCCGGCGTGTGCGATGGCGATCGCAGCTTCTGGGTCGTTGTCGGCAACGACGCCCTCAGGAAAGGTCAGGTCAGACACTCGGAGCACGTCGCCTGGCACCATCGCCGAGATGTCGAGTTCAAGCGAGGTCGGGATGGCGCCCGGACGGGCCTTGACCGTGACGTTGAAGAGCTGCTGGTCGACGTTGCCGTCGGCGTGGCGCACTTCGACGGCGTCGCCCGTGAGCACCACGGCGACATCGACGGTCACCGTCTCATCACGGCCCGTGATCTGGAAGTCCACGTGGGTGAGGTTGCCCCGCACCGGGTGGCGCTGGAGGACCTTGGCCAGGACGAGGAGCTTCTCAGAGCCTGTGTCGAGCTCGAGGAGCTGGTTGGTCCCCGCCTCGCCGTTCAAAGCGACGCGCAGGTCAGAACCGGCGACAGCGACAGCGATCGGGTCAGTGCCGTGGCCGTAGACCACGCCGGGGATCTTGCCCTCGCGACGGAGCCGACGGGTGGCGCTTGAGCCGAGCGTGCGGCCGACCTCTGCGGTGAGGGTGAACTCGGACATGGCGG
Organism: uncultured Actinomycetes bacterium; assembly: GCA_903893955.1. GTDB lineage: Bacteria > Actinomycetota > Acidimicrobiia > Acidimicrobiales > RAAP-2 > CAIUMH01. The sequence goes on along the minus strand of CAITOG010000331.1, from coordinate 14,585 downwards.
GGTGCTCCTTGGGGATTTCGTCGTCAGGTGCCCGCGCCGAGGAGGCGCTGGCAGAGTTTCAATGATAGCCCGTCACAGCCCAGGCGCTCCAGCCGGGGGCGACGAGCCGGTCAGGCCAGGTTCTCGCCGCCGAAGATCTCCGAGACGCTGGTGTCCTCGAAGACCGCATCGATGGCATCGCCGATGATGTTGGCAACCGACAAGATCTCGAGCTTCGGCAGTGCGCTGGCAGCCTTAACCGGCAGCGTGTCGGTCACCACGACTCGGGAGAACGGTGCAGCCGCGAGTCGCTCGGTGGCGGGATCGGACAAGACAGCATGCGTCGCCATCGCCCAGATCTCCTTGGCCCCAGAGGCCTGCAGCAGCTCAGCAGCGGCGCAGATGGTTCCCGCCGTATCGATCATGTCGTCGATCAGGACACAGTGACGTCCGTCGACATCGCCGACCACGTGGCGAGCCTCGACCTGGTTGGCGGTGCCCCTCGGCCTGGTCTTGTGCACGAGCGCCAGATCGCAGCCGAGGTGCTGGGCATAGCGCTCTGCCACCTTGACCCGGCCGGCGTCAGGGGCCACCACCACAATGTCGCTCCCGACGTTCTGTCGCAGATAGTCCTCGAGGACCGGCGCTGCGGTCAGGTGATCGAAGGGCACGTCGAAGAACCCCTGGATCTGCCCGGAGTGCAGATCGACCGACACCACCCGGTCTGCCCCAGCGGCTTGGAACATGTCAGCGACGAGCTTCGCAGTGATCGGTTCACGGCCAGTGGCCTTTCGGTCCTGGCGGGAGTAGCCGTAGTACGGGCACACTGCGGTGATTCGCTTTGCGCTGGCCCGCTTCGCCGCGTCGATCATGATCATCTGCTCCATGAGCGTCTCGTTCACAGGGCCGCAGTGGGTCTGGATGATGAAGACGTCAGAGCCCCGGATCGAGCCCTCGTAGCGACAGTGGATCTCACCATTGGCGAACTCACGGAGGTTGGCACCTCCGAGCTCGACGCCCAGATGATCGGCGATTGCCTGGCTCAGCGCGGGGTGCGAGCGACCAGAGACGACGGACAGGCGACGAGTTGGGATGACCTCCACCTGCCGCACGCTACCAAGTCTCGAGGGAGCCCGGCGAAGCCGCCTCAGCGCTCGACGACTGAGCCAGGCCCGATTCGGGCGCCGGCCGGCACCACGGCGCCGGGGAGCAGGGTCGAGAAGGACGCCACGATCGCATCTGCCCCTACCTCCGCACGATCAGCGGTCACCGTGCCGACGCTGGCCCGCTCACCCACCACGGTGTCGTCGAGCAGTGCGTACGGGCCGACGTGTGCGCCCTCCCCCACCCGGCACGAACCGCGCAGGATCGAACCCGGCAGCAACACGACGTCGGGAGCGAGGTCCACCGAGGCATCCACATAGGTCTGGGCGGGGTCCCACATCGTCACCCCTCGCGCCAGCCAGCGCTGGTTGATCCGACCCCGCATGACCGACTCGGCTCCAGCGAGCTGGGCCCGGTCGTTCACACCTGCCGCCTCAGACGGATCGTCGAGGATGAGCGCATGGGTGGCGTAGCCGGCGTCGAAGAGGACGCCCACCACGTCGGTCAAGTAGAGCTCTCCTTGGGCGTTGGTCGGCGCCAGTCGCCGCAGGGCTGGTGCCAGGAGCGACCGTCGGAAGCAGTAGATCGAGGTGTTCACCTCGCTGATCGAGCGTTCCTCCTCATTTGCGTCGGCGTGCTCGACGACGCTCGCCACACGGCCATCCCTGGCCCTGACCACACGGCCATAGCCAGTGGGGTCGTCGATCTCAGCGGTCAGCAAGGTGACGCCTGCCTCGCGCTCTCGGTGCGCTGCCACCAGGGCCGCCAGCGACGAGGACGTCAGCAGCGGGGTGTCGCCAGGCAGCACCACGACGTCGTCGTCGTCAAGGTCCGCGATGTCGTCGAAGGCGCCGAGCGCCACACTGACCGCATCACCAGTCCCGCGCTGCTCTGCCTGCACCGCGAAGGTGACCTCGAGTCCGCCCGGTGCGAGCTCGGTGACCGACTTGATCACATGATCCGCCTCGTGGCCCACGACGACGACGACCCGGTCGACGTCGAGCTCGGCGAGCGCGTCGATCACGTGCAGCACCATTGGCCGTCCACAGATGCGATGGAGGGGTTTGGGGAGCGTCGAGCGCATCCGTGAGCCCTGACCTGCCGCCAGGACGATCGCGCTCAGCCGTTCGGTCACGACACCTTCTCTAGCAGCCCTCACAGGTCTAGGGTTCGACTCGTGGATCCTGTCGCCTACGACGAGTTCGGGCTCTTCGCCGAGAACGCAGCAGAGTGGGACCTCACCTTGGCCACCCCACCTGAGGTCGAGCGTTGCTCCACATCGCTCGATGACGGCAGGCAGATCTCCTCGCTTCGCTGGGGCTCAGCGCCGTCTGATCTCGTCCTCCTCCACGGTGGTGCGCAGAACGCACACACCTGGGACACCACCTCGCTCGCCCTCAACAGGGACCTGCTCGCCATCGACCTGCCTGGCCATGGCCATTCTGACGGTCCGCGAGCGGGCCTTGATCCCACCGCCATGGCCACCGACGTCGCTGCGGCCGTCGAGGCGCTCGCAGCACCGCCGGTCGTGCTCGTCGGCATGTCGCTCGGTGGACTCACTTCGTTGTGCCTGGCGGCGGATCGTCCGGACCTGGTTCGCCACCTGGTCCTGGTCGACATCACCCCCGGGGTCAACAAGGAGAAGGCCTCGCACATCACTGAGTTCATCAATGGTCCAGCAGGGTTCGAGAGCTTCGACGACCTGCTGGAGCGCACCGTTGCCTTCAACCCGACGCGCTCTGTGGCAAGCCTCCGACGCGGCATCCTCCACAACGCGGTCCAGCTCGAGGATGGGACTTGGGTCTGGCGATGGGCCCGCCATCGCGACGTCACCACCGAACCCATCGAGGCCCCGGAAGTCCGTGACCTGTGGGACGTGGTGGGCTCGGTGCCGATGCCGATCACCTTGGTGCGCGGGATGGCGGTCGGCTCTGTCGTCGACCAGGCGGATGTCGATGAGCTCCGTGCGCGGCGCCCGGATGCGGCGGTGATCGAGGTCCTCGATGCCGGTCACTCAATCCAAGGCGACCAGCCCCTTCTCTTGGCCGCCGAGCTGACTCGCATCTGCGCGCAGTAGCGCGCCTGTCTGCTCGCTGGCGGGGGAGGGCTCGAACCTCCAACCTCCGGATTCAAAGTCCGTTGTTCTGCCGATTGAACTACCCGCCACCGACCCTCGCCGAGGCCGAGCGAGGCGCCATCTCGATTCTTCCGGCGTCCTTACTTTCCTCTTGTTGGTCGCTTAGCAACCTTAGGCACAGTGGGTCTCACCAAGTGAGGAGAGACCACAATGCCCTACACAGCACCGAAGAGAACCCAATCACCGGCTCAGATCCGCGACCGAGGTCGTCGAGCCATCAGAGGCACCACGTTCGCATCCGGCGTCCTGGCGACGACCTCGATGGTCGCCCTCGTGGGGTTCATGGGAGCCAAGGTGGCCATCAACACGACGTCGACAGCGACCACGGGCGCTGCCAGCACGACGAGCGGAACGACAGCAACACCGTCGACGCCGACGACCGCGGCACCGTCGAGCAGCTCGACGAGCTCGAGCTCGTCGGTGGCAGCCTCGACCGGAACCGCACACGCCACCACCGGCGGCTCCTGATCCCCACCCCGCCAACGTCGTAACCTCAGTCGAGGAAGCCATGAAGAGGAGCACAGGTGAAGATTCTCGTCGTCGACGATGACAAGGCGGTGCGCGACTCGCTGCAGCGTGCCCTCGTGCTCGAGGGCTACGAGGTCGAGCTCGCCCCCGATGGAACGACTGCGGTCAAGTCACTGACTCAGTCGGCGCCTGACGCCGTCATCTTGGACCTCCAGCTCCCCGACATCGACGGGCTCGAGGTCTGCCGCCGCCTCCGCACGCTGGGTGACCGGACACCGGTCTTGATGTTGACCGCCCGTGACGCCCTCAACGATCGGGTCGAGGGTCTCGACGCCGGGGCCGACGACTATCTGGTCAAGCCCTTCGAGCTCGACGAGCTCTTCGCCCGACTGCGTGCGCTCCTGCGTCGACGCGCACCGGTGACCGATGGTGAGATCCTTCGCTTCGAAGACCTCGCACTCGACCTGACGACCAGGGAGGCCAAGCGAGGCGATCGACTGATCGAGCTCACCAAGATCGAGTTCGACCTGCTCGAGATGTTCCTGCTCCACCCCCGACAGGTGCTCACTCGTGAGCTCATCTTGGACCAGGTCTGGGGCTATGACTTCGACTCAGGCACGAACTCGCTTGCGGTCTATGTCGGCTATCTGCGTCGAAAGACAGAGGAGGACGGCGAGAACCGCCTCATCCAGACCGTCAGGGGCGTCGGCTACGTGCTGAAGGAATCATGACCTTCAAGACTCGGCTGGTGCTGGCCTCGGCGATCGCCGTGGCCATCGCCGTGCTCCTGGCCTCTGCAGGTGCCCTGGTCGTGGCACGCAATGCGCTCACATCGTCGACCGACACCACGCTTCAGAACGCGGCTGAGGCGTTGCTCAGCCGGCCCTTCGTCGACACCAACGACCGCACCGGCGCCATCGAGCAGATCGTCGCCAACAATGGTTCGATCCTGGTGGCCTCCCCCGCCGGTGAACTCCCGGTGAACGATGACGTCAAGGAGGTCGCCGCTGGCCGCCAAACGACGCTGTATCAGAACGTCGAGATTGACAAGGCACCGTTCCGCGAGCTCGCGGTCACGCTGCCTGTTGGCACGGCCATCGGCGGCGGCGGCAACTCGCAGATCCTCTCCGAGACCGGCGCGCTCCAGCTCTTCGTCCCGCTCAGCGGCGTCAACAGCCAGCTCACCCACTTGCTCCTCACCCTGCTGGCGATCGCCGCCATCGGCGTCTTGATCGCCGTCCTCCTCGGCCTGGTCGTGGCACGAACCGCGCTGCGACCACTCAACGCCATCTCAGACTCTGTCGAGGACATTGCCGAGACCACTGACCTGTCCCAGCGATTGGAGGAGGGTCGTGCCGACGAGCTCGGGCGACTGCGACGTGCCTTCAACCGACTCTTCGCTGCGGTCGAGCGCTCGGAGGACCAGCAACGACAGCTCGTCTTGGACGCCAGCCATGAGCTCCGCACCCCGCTGACCAGCCTGCGGACCAACACCGAGGTCCTCAAGCGAGTCGATGAGCTCGATCCCGACACCAGGGCGCAGCTGCTCGACGACGTCCTCACACAGCTCACCGAGCTCACCACGCTGGTGGGCGACCTCGCTGAGCTCGCTCGAGGCGAGCATCAGGTCGAACCGCCGACGAGGTTCCGCCTCGACCAGCTCGTCGACGACTTGGTCGCCGTCGATGCCACCCACGCCCGGACCCGATCGATCGAGATCGTCGCCGACCTGGACGCCTGCTGGGTCAAGGCTCGACGAGACCGGTTGGCTCGAGCCATCGGCAACCTGATCGACAACGCCATCAAGTGGAGTCCCGACGGCGGGGAGATCGAGGTCACCGTCGCCGACGGTGTCGTCGAGGTGAGAGATCACGGCCCTGGCATCGCCACAGAGGACCTTCCCAAGATCTTCGATCGGTTCTACCGCTCCCCCGAGGCCCGCGCCATGCCCGGCTCAGGGCTCGGCCTCGCGATCGTCTCGCAAGTGGTCGCCGAGGAGGGCGGCAGCGTCGCTGCTCGGCAAGCCGAGGGCGGCGGTGCCCTGCTCCGGCTCGAGCTGCCGACGGTTTCCTGAGAATCAGCTTTGTTCCTGAACAAAGTTTGAGGTTTTCTTATGTTGCCTAGGCCGGGCTCTTAGGCGGGTCAGCAAGGATTGTCATCACCACCCCCCGCCTGAAGGAACGAAGAGGAGCCCCTCATGGCAGCACAGCGAAGCGGTCAGAGCCGCACGACCGGCTACAACAGGATTCGCACGATCACCAACCTGGCTGTCGTCGGTGCCGTGACCGGCACAGCCGCCATGGGCGTGTTCGTCGCCCATGAGTATGGCGGCCACTCCACGACGACTTCGACCCCCAGCTCGTCGAGTGCCACAGTGCCGCAGCAGAGCAGCGGCGATGACGGCTCGGTGCAATACCAGAGCCCAGGCGACCAGACCCAGACCACGCAGCCTGCCTACAACTACGCACCAGCGCCGTCCCAGGCGCCGCCGCAGAGCGTCTCGGGTGGCTCATGAGTTCCTCGATGACACCGCTCGCCGACGACGTGGCTATCGAGAGCTTCGAGATCTGGAGCACCTCCGCCGTGCTCGGCGTGACCGACCCGTCGCAGATCTCTGCCGCTCGCTCCATCCTCAATGGCTGTCTGCTCAGCACCGAGCGAGCCGCTAGCAGGTTCCACGAGGGCACCGAGATCATCTCGCTCAACGCAGCTGCCGGCATGGGTCCGGTCCCTGTCTCTGACGTGCTCTTCGACCTTGTCGAGGTCGCCATCGATGCGGCCCGCATGACGTCGGGTGCGTGCGATCCGACGGTGGCTGATGCGGTGATCGCCCAAGGCTACGACGATGACTTCGACCTCCTCCCAGAGGATCGAGATGCTCCTCGTGCAGTGCAGGTTCCTGGCACCGCCGGCATCACTCTTGATCGGGCGACGTCCACGATCAGCCTCCCCCTTGACGTCCATCTCGATCTCGGCGCCACCGCCAAGGCCCGCACCGCAGATCTTGCAGCGTTGGCCATCGCCGAGCAGCTCGGCTGCGGCGCGCTCGTCGACCTGGGCGGTGACCTTCGGATCGCCGGCCCAGTGCCGCATGGCGGCTGGCGGATCGGGATCACCGATCAAGCACGCACCCTGACCACCAATTCGGTCGCCGAGACCGTGGCAGTGACCGCCGGTGGCATCGCGAGCTCATCGAGTCGCGTTCGGACCTGGCGAGCCGGAGGGATGGAGCGTCACCACGTCATCGACCCCGCCACCGGTGAGTCCGCCAACACGCCGTGGCGAATGGTGAGCATCGCCGCTGCGACCGCCACCGAGGCCAACGCACTCTCGACCGCCGCCCTGGTGTGGGGCGACGAGGCTCTCTTCGAGCTCCCCCAGCGCAACATCGCCGCTCGCCTGGTCCGCCACGACGGCACCATCGAGCGCGTGGGAGGCTGGCCAGAGCCGATCGCGGAGGACCGCTCATGATCGCCCTGACCTCGCCCTTGCTCTGGTACACCGCTCGAGCCTCAGGGATCGTGTCGCTGCTCTTGCTGACTGCGGTCATGGCCCTCGGCGTCATGACCGCCACTCGAGTCGGTGGTCGACCCATGCCCCGATTCGCAGTCGCGGAGGTGCACCGCCGGATCGCCTTGATGACGATGATCTTCCTGGTCCTGCACATCTTGACGACCGTGCTTGACACCTACGTCCACATCGGCCTCCTAGCTGCGCTCATCCCCTTCACCTCTGCGTACAAGACGGTGTGGGTGGCGTTCGGCTCTGTCGCCTTCGACCTCTTGCTCGCGGTCACGATCGCAAGCCTGCTCAAGCAGCGGATCAGCCACGCAGCTTGGCGAGCCATCCACTGGCTCTCATACGTCTCATTCCCCATCGCCATCATCCACGTCTTGATGATCGGCACCGACACCCGGTTCCCGTGGATGCTGCTGCTCGTGGCAGGTTGCGTTGGGACACTTTTCCTGGCCATCGCCTGGCGACTCTGGGCCCACCCCCGGCCAGACGGAGCGCTCACCGCGGTGCCCCGTCGAAAGGGTCGCCCCGGGACCACCGCCACCGCGTCGACGCAGCACGCACCGCGTGGTCGCAAAATCGCCTCCTCTGGTCAGACGAGGAAGCCCCGATGAGCGACGTTCTCGCCGCTGGAGAGCTGCGGCTGCTCGCCGGCACCGAGCAGGGTCGGCCACTCGATTTCGCCGGCCACCTCGCGATCCACGGCGAACTGTCGCTGCCAACGAAGCGCAAGGACGACCAATGGCGCAGTGCCATGCTCGGCGCCATCGAGGCATCGGGCCTGACTGGTCGTGGTGGCGCAGCCTTCCCCACCGCCATCAAGCTCAAGGGAGCCATGGGATGGAAGAAGCGACCGATCGTGGCGATCAACCTCATGGAGGGCGAGCCTGCGGCCCAGAAGGACAGCGTGCTGGCGGCGTTCGCTCCGCACCTCGTGCTCGACGGTGCCGAGGTCCTCGGCGCCATCCTCGACGCCGCTGAGGTCGTCATTGCAGTGGCACGGGACAACCCGGGAGCCATCGACTCGCTGAACCGAGCGATCCTCGAGCGCAGTGGCACCAAGAGATCACGCGTCGACCTCAAGATCGTGAGCCCCCCAGGGCGCTATGTGGCAGGAGAGGAATCCGGTCTTGCAGCGTGGCTCGACGGCGCCGACGCCCGCCCCACATTCCGACCTGACCGGCCGGCGATCCTCAAGGTCGGTGGTCGACGCGCCTATGTCGAGAACGCAGAGACGACCGCTGACGTGGCGCTGATCGCACGACATGGTGGGCAGTGGTTCGCTGGCGCCGGTGGCGGCCTCGGCACGGCACTCGCCAGCGTCTCGGGTGCGGTCTTCGAGAGCGGCGTCTTCGAGGTCCCGCTCGGCACCACGCTCGGATCCATCGTGGCGAGAGCCAAGCCTCGCGGCCGAATCACAGGCCTCCTCCTCGGCGGCTATGGCGGCACCTTCGTGGGTCCTGATGCGTTGGACGCCCCATGGTCCAACGATGGACTGCGACCCTATGGCGGTGCTGTTGGCGCCGGCGTGATCGTCGTCTTCGACGACTCGTCATGCGGCATCGCCGAGATCGCTCGCATCACGCAGTGGATGAGCCACGAGAGCGCCGGTCAGTGCGGGCCCTGCGCATTCGGGCTGCCTGCGCTGGCGACTGACCTGATGCTCGCCGCCAATGCCAGCTCGTCGGGACGGCTCGAGAATCGCCTGACCGGCCTGTTGGCCGCCATCGACGGTCGAGGGGCGTGCGCACACCCCGACGGCGTGGCACGGATGGTCCGCAGCGGCCTGCGAGTGTTCGCAGCCGACCTCGCTGGTCACCTCGGCGGGCGGCGCTGCGCCGCCTCGAGCTCGCCGACGGTCCTCGAGCTGCCGAAGAACGATGAGGTGCTCGAATGGCGCTGAGGCTGAGAGTCGATCCGATCGCCTGTGACGGCTACGGCCACTGCGCTGAGATCGCTGGCGAGCTCGTCACCCTCGATGAGTGGGGCTACCCCATCATCAGCGACGAGGTCCCCCGTCGCCTGGTGGAGATTGCAGAGCTGGCGGTCCGCCAGTGCCCTCGAAAGGCGCTGTTCCTCGAGAAGTTCGAGCCTCGACGGTAGCGACAGGCGCTTGGAAGCCCGACCGTCACCTCGGCGAAGGCTCGGCGATGAGCTCGATGCGATTCCCGAAGGGGTCGTCGACGTGACAGCGGGTCACCCCCTCGATCGATGTGTCAGGTCGGACGTCGACGCCAACCGACGCCAAGATAACGAGGAACTCGTCATAGCCATCCACCACGAGGGCGGGGTGAGCCTTGCGAGCTGGGACGAAGGGCTCCTCGACGCCGAGGTGCAGCTCGACCTCTCCAAGCCTGAACCAACAGCCTCCTCTGGCCGCGAGCACAGGGGGCTTCTCGACGTGCTCAAGCCCGAGGAGCCCGGCATAGAAGCCGATCGCCTCGACCTCTTGACCCTGCGGCATCGCAAGCTGGACGTGATCGATCCTGGCCACACGAGGTGTCATGCTGCCCTCCTCTCGTTTGGCGCTCGGCGCTGTCGCCCTGTAGCCTCTCATTTCTCATGGGTTCTCTGATCAAGAAGCGCCGCAAGCGCATGCGTAAGAAGAAGCACAAGAAGATGCTGAAGGCCACGCGCTGGCAGCGAAGGGCAGCCGGCAAGTAGGTCGGTGCTCCATCGGCTCTGGCCGATGGGTTCTCAGGAGAGCTCTGGTTCCGCCCACTCGGCAGGGACCGTCGATGCCTCCACGAGCACGCCTCGCTCGCCATCTACCTCAAGCACTCGAGTCTCGGCCAGGCCGAGGGTGGCCAACGACCCTTCCACGAAGAGTGTCGAGCCACTTCCCGCCAGCACCACCTCACCGCCAGTGACGGCACCGAGGTGCTCTCTCCATGCGTTGAGCCTCGGCTCGACCTCGCACGCAGCTTGGAGCAGGTGGTTCCGCCCTGCCGGACGATGCCCAGCGGCGGTGAATCGATCGAAGGCTCGGTAGCACGCGGCCGTCTCGACGCCGAAAGGTGGCAGGAGGAGCACCACGGTGCGATCTTCGTGGGCAAGTGGGATCACCACCTCGCCGATGCCCTCGACGAGCGCTCGGCCACCTCGCCGGCAGAACGGCACATCGCCGCCGAGCTGCGATGCCACGAGAAGGTCATCGAAGCCAGCCCAGCGCAGGATCGCGCCCGCATCCGCTGACCCACCGCCGAGGCCTCCTCCGACCGGGATCACCTTGGTCAAGCGGACTTGCGCCCGTCGTCCTGCGAGCGTCAGGGCACGGCTGACGAGGTTCTCGGGGCCTGCCGAGAGATGAGCGTCACGGCTCGGACGGGCATCGATGATCTCGAGGCCCTCCTCGTGGTCGTCGATGACCAGTTCGTCAGCCAGGTCGAGGGTCACCATCTCCGCTCGAAGCTCATGGAAGCCGTCCGGGCGGACCCCGGTGACCTCGAGCGACCAGGTCAGCTTGGCCGGCGCCTTGATCCGCCACCGGCTCATCGGGCTGCGGCCAGCCGTCCGAACGCCGCCACATCGAGCTCCTCTGGGCGAGCCGTCGGCGAGACGCCAGCTCGCTCGAAGCACGCCTCATCGAGCACCCCGGCGAGCGATCGGCGAAGCATCTTTCGTCGCTGGCCGAAGGCCTGCTTGACCAGCACGAAGATCTCCTCCTCGGTGGCGACTCCGGGATCGACCAGGGGCTTCGGCCGCCTGATGATCGAGACCAGACCGGAGTCGACCGACGGCTGCGGGAGAAACACGGTCGGCGGGACCTTGCCGACCACCTTGGCGGTGGCGTGGTAGGCGACTCGCAACGAGACGGCGCCATAGGCCGGGTCGCCGACGCCTGCCGCCAACCGGTCGGCGACTTCGAGCTGGACCATCACGAGCAGCCGCTCGACCTGGGGAGCCTGCTCCAAGACTCGGAGGACCACCGGGGTTGCGACGTTGTAGGGAAGGTTGGCCACGAGCGCCCAGGGAGCGAGCGAGGCCGGGCACAGCTCGTCGAGGTCGAACTCGAGCGCATCACCGAGAATGATCGACGCTTGGTCGAGCTCGCGGCGCTCTCTGAGCAGCTCGACGAGCTCGGGATCTACCTCGAGGCACCGCAACTCGGCTCCAGCCGCGAGCAGCGCCTCGGAGAGCGCCCCCATGCCAGCCCCCACCTCGAGCACGCGCTCACCCGGAGCGATCGCGGCCAGGCGGGCGATGCGCGACAGCGTGTTGGCGTCGACGACGAAGTTCTGCCCAAGCCTGCGCTTCGGCCGCAGACCGTGGCTCTCGAGCAGGGCTCGGGCCTCGGGGCGGCTGAGGGTCACCAGCCGATGGTAACCGTCACCGCACCCGCCGAGAGCGGAGCGATGGCCTGGAACACAGAGGTGTCGAGGTCGATGACCCGGCCAGGGTTGGCCGCCTCACGGTCGGTCACGAGGCACGAGGCGCTCGCGCCGGTGGCGACGTTAGTCACCCAGACGGTCGTCCCCATCGGCAGCGTGGGACTGGCACACTGACCGCTTCGCCAGGCGTACCAGGTCGCGAGACCGGTCTGATGGTGGCTCGGCCCAGCGGTCGTCGTGGTCGTCGGAGCGGGCGCCACCGCCTGGGCAACTGGTGCCGGGGTCGGCACCGGCTGGGCTGCGGTCGTCGGCGGGCTCGTGACCGGCACCGTGGTCGTCGGGGCCGCGGTCGTCGGCGTCGACGGCTGGGTCACCCGGTTATCCACCAGCGCGATGCGATGAAGCACCCGCTGGTGGAGGTGCAGGCCACCTGGCGCTGCAGAGGTCTGGGGTCGACCAGCCGCCTGAGTCGAGCCACCCTCCAGCAGCACGATCGGCAGGACTGTCATCGATGCAACCGCCGCCAGTGCAATGGCATGACGGGTGCGCGTGGTTCTTCGGGTCTTCAGGACTCCACCGTTCCTAGGGGACAATTCCTCGGGCGAGAGCCTCCACTCATCAACCCGGACCCTCCACGCTACGAAGGGGCTGCGACAAGCGCAAACTGAGGATCAAAACGGGCCAGAGGTGCAGGTCACAGCAGGTTTCGCTCTTCCAGCCCAGAACCGGTTCCGAGCGATCTCACCCAACTGTCAGGTGCTCTCGTCGCTCTCCAAGCTCGCTGACAAGGTGCTCCTGGCCGTGCCGAAAAGCAGGCGCTCCACGCCCCGATGACGACAAGCGCGAACCGGCTGATGTCGTTGAACTCGAATACCGACCGCGCCGGGGTGAGGAGGGGGAGCCCAGAGCCTCAGAGGCGGAAGATCCGAGCCGCATTGGCGGAGGTCGCCGTCGCCACGAGGTCGTCGCTCTGGTCTCGCACGGCTGCGATCGCAGCGCCCACGAGCGGCACGAGCGCCGGTTCGTTGGGCTGGCCTCGGTGCGGCACCGGGGCCAAGAACGGGCTGTCGGTCTCGATGAGGAGCCGTTCGAGGGGCACCTCGGCGACGGAGGCTCGCAGGTCGTCGGCGTTCTTGAACGTGACGATGCCCGAGAAGGAGACGGTGATGCCCAGCGAGACCAGGCGGGCAGCCTCGCTCGGGCCACCGGTGAAGCAGTGCAGCACCGTCTCAGTCGGGACGCCCTCGCACGCGAGCACGTCGAACAGGTCGTCCCAGGCATCACGTGCATGGATCACGAGCGCAAGGTCGTGCTCATGCGCCATGGCGATCTGCTCGGCGAATGATCGGCGCTGTGCCTCCCTCGGCGCATTGTCGTAGTGGTAGTCGAGACCGCACTCCCCCACGCCGACGACTGCAGGATCGCCGTCGTCGAGGATCGAGGCCAGCCACCTCAGATCCTCGTAGCCCTCATGTGGGTGGAGACCGACGACGGCGCGCAGCGTCGGCAGGTCATCGCCCCGCTGGTCAGCGGCGAGCGCCACCGCCTGCCTCGACGTCGCTTCGTCGGTCCCGACACACACCACAGCCTCGACGCCTGCCGCTCGAGCCCGACGGAGGGCCTCGAGCGCATCAGCGCCGTCCTCGCCCGGGAGGTAGCGCTCCTGGAGATGGCAGTGCGAATCGACCCAGGTGCTCACTGCGCCGGCTTCCGGCGTGGGAAGAGCGGCGCTCCCTTCGTCACCGGGCGATCAGGCGCGGCACTCCCCCACACTGCAGCGTCGAGCAGTCGCAGGCTCTCGGGCGCCTCCTCGAGGCCGATCCGCTCGAAGATCTCCTTCGCCGTCGAGGGCATCGCGGCAGAGATGAGCAGGGCCACAATGCGAACCACCTCGAGGGCCGAGCCGAGGACCCCATCGACGGTGCCGGGTTCGGCCTTCCAGGGCTCGGTGATCTCGAGCTCAGCGTTCGTTGCCCCGATGAGTCGCCACGTCGCCTCGAGGGCCTCATGGGGGGCGAACCGCTCCCACGCAGCGCTCGAAGCGCTGACCGCCTCTTCGGCGGCGACCTTGAGCGGGCTCGTCGGATCAGGCGCTGGTCCGATGCCGTCGCACTTCGAGCCGATCACGGTGGCGACTCGCGCCACGAGGTTCCCCAAGTTGTTGGCCAGATCAGCGTTGTAACGGGCGACGAGCCCTTCGATTGAGAACTCACCGTCCGTCCCAAGCGGGGTGTCACGCAAGAGGTGATACCGAACTGCATCCACGCCGAAATCCTCGGTCAACGATGCAGGGGTGATCTCGGTGAGCTTCACCGGTGCATCGTCGCCTGTCATCGACTTCGACAGCTTCTGTCCGCCCACGAGGAGCCAGCCGTGGACGAAGATGCTCGCCGGTGGCTCGACGCCAGCTGCCATGCACATCGCTGGCCACCAGACGCAGTGGAATCTGATGATCTCCTTGCCGATCAGGTGGTGCACTGAGGGCCACCAGGTGGCCACCTGCGCCTCATCGCGCCCGTAGCCGATGGCGGTGAGGTAGTTGATGAGCGCGTCGTACCAGACATAGAAGACATGCGCCTCGTCCCATGGCACCGGCACACCCCAGGTCAGGCTGGTGCGAGTGATCGAGACATCCTCGAGCCCGCCGCGGATGAAGCTCAGCGCCTCGTTGCGCTTCGATGCGGGCCTGATGGCCTCTGGGTTGGCCTCGTACCACTCGATCAGCCGATCCTGGAACTCGCTCAGACGAAAGAAGTAGTTGTCCTCCTCCATCTCGACGACCGCTCGTCCGTGCACAGGACACTTGCCGTCCACCAGTGCCTGCTCGGTGTAGTAGTCCTCGCAGCTCACGCAATAGAGACCGCGGTACTTGTCCTTGCGGATGAAGCCGTTGTCCCAGATGGCCTGGAGGAAGTCCTGCACCGTCTCATGGTGGCGAGCCTCTGTCGTGCGGATGAAGTCGTCGTTCGACACATCAAGCAGCTCCCACGCCTCTTGGAAGCGTGCCGAGGTCCGATCGGTCCACTCGGCCGGGGTGACGCCGTTCTTCT
>CAITOG010000330.1 GCA_903893955.1 uncultured Actinomycetes bacterium | reverse complement strand
TGGGTGACGGTGCCACCTGCCTCAAGCAAGGTCACCTGACGAAGTGCCTCATGATCGATCGCTCGGAGCACCGAGCGCAGCGAGTTGAGGTTCTTGATCTCGCACCTCGTCCCAAAGGGGGCATCAGGACCTTGTCGGACCGACACGTTGGCATCCACCCGCATCGAGCCCTCTTCCATCCGCCCATCGGATGCACCCGACGCGATCAGGATCGCGCGCAGCTCAGCCGCGTAGAGGCGCGCCTGCTCCGCCGAGCGAATGTCAGGGCCGGAGACGATCTCGACCAACGGAACGCCGGCGCGGTTATAGTCCACGATCGATTCGTCAGCGCCGTGGATCCGTCCAGAGCCTCCGAGGTGGGTGGTCTTGCCGGTGTCCTCTTCCATGTGCGCCCGCTCGATCCTCACCCGGGTTCCATCAGGCAGGTCGAGGTAGCCCTCGGCGTTGATCGGCTGGTCGTACTGCGAGATCTGATAGTCCTTGGGCTGGTCAGGGTAGAAGTAGTTCTTGCGTGCGAACGTCGAAGGGAGCACCTCGCAGTGGAGCGCCAGGCCGATCCTGATGGCCAGCTCGACTGCCGCCTCGTTGAGCACCGGCAACGACCCGGGGAGTCCGAGGCACACTGGGCAGACGTTGGTGTTGGGCTCGCCGCCGAACGCATTGGCGCAGCCGCAGAACAGCTTGGTCGCCGTCTTGAGTTCGGTATGGACCTCGAGCCCCACCACCATCTCCCAGGTCCCGCCGAGCGCGCTCATCGGCCAGCCTCCTGCTCAAGGACCTGGGCGGCTCGGAAGAGCTGGACTTCGGAGAGCGCAGGACCAAGGAGCTGGACCCCGACAGGGAGATCATCCTCAGCTGTGCCGAAGGGCACGCTGAGCGCTGGATGGCCCGCCAGGTTGGTGGGGATCGTGTACACGTCGGAGAGGTACATCTCCATGGGGTCAGCGACCTTGGCACCAAGCTCGAAGGCCACGGTTGGGGTCGTCGCTCCGAGCAACAGATCGACAGACTGATAGACCCGGTCGAAGGCCTGGATGATCATCGTCCGGACCCGCTGCGCCTTGCCGTAGTAGGCGTCGTAGTAGCCAGCGGAGAGCGCATAGGTGCCGAGCATGATCCGTCGCTTCACCTCATCGCCGAAGCCCTGCGTCCTCGTCGCGACGTTCATCGCTGCCACATCATCGGCGTCGACCCGCAGCCCGTAGCGAACGCCGTCATAGCGAGCAAGATTCGACGATGCCTCGGCTGGCGCCAGGAGGTAGTAGGCGGACAGGCCATAGCGAAGCTCGGGGAGCGCCACCTCGATGAGCTCCGCGCCATTCGCCGCCAGCGCGTCAGCCGCGACCGTGATGCGCTCAGCGATCTTGGGGCTCGCCCCTTCGATGAGCTCAGGGCAAAGACCGACTCGCAGCCCCTCAACACCGTCATGGAGGTGCGAGACCAGGGACGGCGCAGGAGAGTCAAGCGACGTCGAGTCACGCCTGTCGTGCCCGGCGATCACCTCGAGCAGCAGCGCTGAGTCCGCGACTGTGGACGAGAACGGGCCGATCTGGTCGAGCGAGCTGGCGAAGGCGACGAGCCCGTAGCGCGACACGAGGCCGTAGGTCGGCTTGACCCCGACGACACCGCAGAACGAGGCCGGCTGACGGATCGAGCCGCCGGTGTCGGAACCGAGCGAGATCGGCACCATCGAGCTCGCCACCGCTGCAGCTGACCCTCCAGACGACCCCCCAGGAACCCGGTCGGTGTTGCGCGGGTTGGCGGTCGGCCCGAAGGCTGAGTTCTCCGTCGAGGAACCCATCGCGAACTCGTCCATGTTGGTCTTGCCCACTACCACGGCACCTGCCGCCTCGAGCCGCTCGACCACCGTCGCGTCGTAGGGCGAGCGCCAGCCCTCCAGGATGCGGCTGGCACATGAGGTCACCCTGCCGTTGTGGCAGAGGTTGTCTTTGAGCGCGATCGGCACACCAGCGAGTGGTCCCGGATCCTCGCCTGACGCCACTCGATCGTCGATGGCAGCGGCGGTGGCACGAGCATCGTCGTCGTAGGTGGCGAGGAAGGCGTGCACGTCGCCGTCGGTCGCAGCGATAGCGCGCAGCGATGTCTCGATGGCATCGGCAGCCCGGAGGGTGCCATTTCGGACGCCGGCAGCGATGTCGACAGCGGTCATGGCTCCTCCCCCACGATCCGCGGGACAGCGAACCGATCGTCGAGGACCTTTGGTGCGGCGGCCAAGACCACCGGGCGATCAAGCGAGGCCTGGACCACGTCAGGTCGAACCACATTGAGCAGCTCGAGCGGGTGCGCGGTGGGCTCGAGTCCCTCGAGGTCGAGCGCTGCGACATCAGCTGCGTGGCCGAGGATGGAGGCCAGCTGCTCGGTGAACATCTCCACCTC
>CAITOG010000329.1 GCA_903893955.1 uncultured Actinomycetes bacterium | reverse complement strand
CGTTTACAGACTCGCTGCCAATCGCGTGCTTCGGTGGGCGCGCTAGAGGAAGTAGAGGCGTTGCAGCGGGATGTCGTCCTGGGCCTCGAAGTGGAGCTGCTCGCCGTCGAAGGCGACGTGTGCGGTGGACGGATCGACCGTGACCTGACCCAACCGACCGTTGCGAATCATGGCCGAGAGCCTGATGTCCCGACACCCTGTGACCGGGACCCGACGTCGTCTTGTCGGCCAGGGGTCTGACTCGGCCTCGGTCGCCGCGATGTTCGTGAACAGCACTGAGAGCTCGGCGGGTGCAGCGCCGAGACCGCCGAACTGCGGTCCGTAGACGAGGGGCTGGGCCAGCTCGGTGGTGGCATTGGGATCGCCGAGTCGACCCCACGCTGGCAGTCCACCCTTGATGACCAGTGCCGGCTTGGCCGCAAAGGAGGAAGGCGACCAAAGCACGATATCGGCCAGCCGGCCTGGGGCCAGGCTGCCAACCTCCTCGCTCAGGCCATGTGCTAGCGCTGGGTTGATGGTCAGCTTCGCCACGAAGCGGAGCACCCGCTCGTTGTCATTGGCGCTGGCATCGAGGACTTCACCGCCAGCTGCACCTTTGGTGAGGGCTGCGACGGCGAAGGTCCGTCGCCAGTTCTCGCCGGCACGACCCATGCCGAGAGCATCGGAGCTGGTGATGGGGATCACGCCAAGGTCGTGGAGCAGGTTCTCAGCCCCCATTGTCTCGGCACGGACCCGGTCGCGTGCAAGCGCCAGGTCGCCGGGCACGTCGGGATTGAGTCCGTGGACGCTCACGATCATCGCGAGGTGCTCGGCCAGGGCATTGACCCCGTAGGGGAGCGTCGGGTTGGTCGACGATCCGATGATGTGGTCCACGCCAGCGAGCCTGAGCACGTCGGGAGCGTGACCGCCGCCGCAGCCCTCGACGTGGAAGGCGTGGACCACCCGACCGTCGGTGACAGCGATGGTGTCGTCGACGGTCAGCCCCTCGTTCAATCCATCGGTGTGGAGGCAGACCTGCACATCGAATTCCTCAGCCGCGTCGAGGGCGGTGTCCAAGGTGCGCAGATGGGCGCCGGTGTCCTCGTGGACCTTGAAGCCGCACACCCCAGCCTCGAGCTGCTCGAGGAGAGGGTCGCGCCGCGAGGAGGAGCCCCGGCCAAGTACCCCGACGTTCACCGGCCAATGATCGAGCGAGGCGTACCCCTGGCGGAGCACCGTCGGCGAGCCCACGCCGACACCCCACATCGGGCCGAGCTCCTGGGTCAGGACCGTGGTGATCCCGCTCGCCAACGCTGCCTCGAACACGCGCGGCGTCATGCCATGGACGTGGGTGTCGATCCCGCCTGCGGTGGCGATCAGCCCCTCACCCGGGATGACGAGCGTGCCGCTCCCCACCACCACGTCGATGCCGTCGGTGATGTCGGGGTTGCCGGCACGACCGACCGCCATGATCCGGCCGTCGCTGATGCCGATCGATGCCGACCTGATCCCAAGGAGGGCGTCGATGACGAGCACGTTCGAGATGACGACATCGCACGACGCTGAGGTCCGGACCGACTTCATCTCGATGCCGTCTCGCCCGGTCCGGCCGAAGCCGAGCAGTAGTTCGTCTCCCACCAGACGGTCGTCGTCGGTTACCTCGACGACGAGGCCGGTGTCACCGAGTCGCACCCGATCGCCCAGGCGAGGTCCGTTGATCGCTCGGTCCACCGCCGGGTCGTTGGTGCGGCTCACCCGGTGCGCTCCTCGTCGATCTCGCCCATCCGTCGACGAACTGCGTCACCTGGGTCATTCGAGTCGGGAACCTCGGTGTCGAGGAAGCCACACGCGTGAGCCGCCTCGAGCGCGGCCTCGAGCGCTCCGGGAGCGTCGAGCGGACCGTCGACGAGTCCTGCGAAGCCGACGATCACGCGCTCCCCACCAAAGGGGGCGAGCTCGACCGTGGACGAGGTGCCCGGGTCGAAGCGCACGACCGACCCTGCAGGGATCGCCAGGCGGCGCCCATAGGCCGAGCGGCGATCGAACCGGAGGCGGGGGTTGACCTCGAAGAAGTGGAAGTGTGACGTGACGGAGATCGGTACCTGCGCCTCGTTGATTACCTTGATGACGACAAGGTCGTCGAAGGTCACCTGCCCGGTCGCTGACGTCGTGATAGCCCCTGGTGCCATGTCACCGAGGTGGCCTCCACCGATCGGGTCGGGCACGGTCACCAGTCTGGAGCCGTCCGAGAACACGGCCTCGACCTGCACCTGGGTCACGATGTCGGCAACACCAGGCAGCACGTCGTCGGGGCCGAGCACGTTGCGACCGACCTCGAGGGCTTCGGTGACGCTGCGTCCGTCGCGGGCGGCCTCAGCCACGGCATCGGCGACCAGTGCGATCGTCTCGGGAACGTTGAGCTTGAGGCCCCTGGACCGCCGGGCGGTGGCGAGCAGGGCCGCAAGGTGGAGGAGCAGGCGATCAGACTCGGTGGGGGTGAGGTCCACGTCGTCAGGCTCTCGCTGTGGGCTGCTGCTGGGTGATGCAGTGGATGCCACCGCCTCGGTCGAAGATGCCCCGAGCGTCGACGAGCACGATCTCGCGGCCGGGATAGCAGCGCTCGAGGATCGAGGCGGCCTCGTCGTCGGCGGGGTCGTCGAACGCACACAGGATCACGCCGCCGTTGACGACGTAGTGGTTCACGTAGCTGTAGTCGACCCAGCCCCGATCGTCACGAAGGATGCTCGGCGCTGCGAGGGCGATGATCTCGGCGTCTGTCTGCTCTCCGAGGATGACCTGGACGGTGCGGCCGACCTCGGAGTCCGGGTGCGAGCGGTCCCGTTGGTCGTGAAACACGATGGTGTCGGGACCGGCGAAGGCGGCCACGATGTCGACGTGGCCGCGAGTGCCGAACTCCTCGTAGTCACGCGTCAGCCCTCTCGGCAACCACACCGCGTTGGTGGCGCCAATGGTTCGCTCGAGCTCGGCTTCGACCTCCGCCTTGGTCCAGGTCGGGTTGCGACCCTCGCCAAGCTGGACGGTCTCGGTGAGCAGCACGGTGCCTTGGCCGTCGACGTGAATCCCGCCGCCCTCGTTGACCATCGATGAAGCGATGATCGGCTTGGCAGCCTCGCGACCCACGAGGTCGCCGATCTTGGCGTCGTGCTCCCAACTGGCCCAGGCCTGCTGCCCCCAGCCGTTGAAGATCCAGCTCACGGCATGGAGCGAGTCGTCATCAGCGTGGACGAAGCTCGGTCCCATGTCGCGCATCCAGCAGTCGTCGAGCGGCGCGGTGACGAACTCTGCCGCGTCGCCGACGAGCTCGGTTGCACTCTCGGTGTCGGATGGGTCGACGACGAGGCGCACCGGCTCGAATGCGGCGACAGCCAGCACGACCGCTGCCCAGGCGCTGCGCATCTCGGCCAAACCTCGCTCGTCGAGGTCGGCTGAGCTCGGCCCATCGGTCGGCCACGCCATCCAGGTGGCGTCGTGCGGCTCCCACTCCGCAGGCATCCGGAAGCTCACGGAAGACTCCGTGGTGCTCGCCCAAGGACAAAGAATGCCGGAGCGAGCATCAGGTGGTGCGCCGGTCTCTCACGCGAAGGTCGCAGCCACCGGAAGGTGCTTGACCCCGCCGACGAAGTTGGCTTGGGCCCACTCAGGTTGGCCATCGATCTCGATGGTGTCGACGGCAGCGAAGAGCTTCGGCAGGATGGTCCGCAGCTCTCGGCGGGCGAAGGTCGAGCCGAGGCAGAAGTGCTCACCGCCGCCGAAGGAGATCATCCGGTTGGCGTTCGGTCGAAGTGCGTCGAAGGTCATCGGGTCGTCGAACATCCTCTCGTCTCGGTTCGCCGAGGGGTACGAGAGCAGGATCCTGTCGCCAGCGGGGATCTCGATGCCCTGGAGCGTGGCTGGCTCGGTCAGGTAGCGCAGGAAGTGCCGGACTGGCGACGTCCAACGGATCATCTCGTCGACGGCGTTGTTGATCAGGCTGGGGTCAGCTTTGAGGGCAGCGACCTGCTCGGGTCGCCGCAGGAGGGCCTCCAAGCCGCCGGAGAGCGCGAATGAGGTGGTGTCGTGGCCGGCAGTGGCGACGATGGTGAAGTACCAGAGGGTTGCGTGGTTGTCCATGGGGCAACCGCCGACCTGCCCGTTGGCGATCACGGTGGCCAGGTCATCGGTCGGGTGCGAGCGGCGATCCTCGGCCAGCGAGGCGAAGTAGTCGTCGAACTGCTGGATGGTGTCGGTCAGCAACGTGATGGGGTCAGAGAGGTCGCCGAGATACTCGGGGTCTGCCGCGCCGAACATGCCCTGGGTGAGCTTGAGCATGGTGGGCTCGTCTTCCTCGGGTACGCCGAAGATGCTCATGATCACCCTGAGCGTGTAGGGGACAGCGATGTCCTGTGCGAAGTCGCACGTCCCGCCGAGCTCGCGGAACTTCTCGACGTACTCCACGGCGATCTGCTCGATGGCCTCCTGGCGCTGCGCAACCGCCCGAGGCCGGAACCACGCGTTGGCCAGGTTGCGGTGATCGGTGTGCTCTTCGCCGTCCATGTGGATGAGGGTCTTGGGCTCGATCCCGATCGAGCCCAAGAACTCGAACTGTGCGTCGGGACCGAGGACCGAGTTGCGGGTGTTGAGGAACTTGTCGTTGTTGCGCGAGACGTAGAAGACATCCTCGTAGCGGGTCACCGCCCAGAAGGGGGTGTAGCCCTCCTCCTCGATCTTGAGGACCGGCGCGTTGTCACGGAGATCCTTGGCCACGGCGTGCCAGTGCTCCTGGTCCGCGTAGGCCGCGGGGTTCATGAAGATCTGTCCGCGAGGGTCTGAGCTGGTCATGGTCGCCTCCGTGCTTCCCGTGTCGGCGCCCAACCTACCAATGCCCACGACCAGGGTTAGGGGAGGGGTTGACGTGCGAGCTCAGGGTCTGGCTCCTTGGCGAGCGAGGCCCCTCG